>CAYIKU010000033.1:0-1806 GCA_964364185.1 uncultured Candidatus Saccharibacteria bacterium | reverse complement strand
ATACATTTCAAACCTCCAATTGCCTATCTCTAAGGAATCGGCTATGGTTGAACAAACGCTTAAAATATAAGCGCACCTTCCTACATAATCTACTTTTCGTTTTACAAGTCAAGGAACGCGAGATAAATGAAAATCGCTATTTTACCAGACAAGGCAAATTAAAAAACTCGAGGCGGAAATTACTAGATTTTTGAGTTAGAATATAATTTAACACTTAGTTTTTATAATCTTTTTATATACCATACACAATAATCACGCTATAGCGTGATTATTGTGTATGGGCGGACGAGAATATAATACTAAGAGGAAAGGGGTATATTGAGGAGAAGGATATATTTTTGAAAATTTGGTATAATAATAACTGTTTAATAAAAATTAATTAACAATAAAAACATGACTTTATATATAATTTTAGGTGTTGTCGCAGTTACCGTTTTATGGGCCATTGTCTCCTACAACGGCTTTATCACTTTAATTAATCGCGCCAAGGAAGCATGGGCCGATATTGAAGTGCAGTTGAAGCGCCGTTACGACTTAATTCCCAATCTAGTAAACGCAGTTAAGGGATATGCCACACACGAAAGGGAAGCTTTTGAAAATGTCACCAAGGCGAGAGCTCAAGCGCTTGGCGCGCAGGGAATGCAAGAAAAAGGGAAAGCGGAAAATATATTAAGCGATGCCTTGAAATCTATTTTTGCGGTTGCTGAAGCGTACCCGGATCTTAAGGCAAATCAAAATTTTCTCGCGCTCCAAAATGAGCTTTCCGACACTGAGAATAAAATTCAAGCCGCGCGCCGTTTCTATAATACCAATGTGCGCGATTTAAACATCAATATAGAATCTTTTCCTAGCAATATAATTGCTAAAATGTTTAATTTTGCCAAAAAAGAATTTTTCCAATTAGAAGAGGAGGCTGCTAAAAATCCAGTCAAGGTTAGTTTTTAGTTGATGTTGATATAGATATTTGTCGGAGGTAAAAAAACTAATTTCTAATTTTTAACTACCACCAACTATTTTTATGGCTTCTTTATATACTCACCAAGACGAAAATATTAGAAAAACTTGGTTTTTAATGACGATTTTTTTTGTGGTCGTGATGGTCCTTGGTTGGTATTTCAGTTTTGTTTTGGGAAATCAATTTATTCTTTACGGCGCGGTTGCATTCAGTATTTTTATGAATGTGTTTTCATATTGGTATTCCGATAAAATTGTGCTTAAAATGTCTGGCGCAAAATCGGTAGTGCGCGAAGAAAACCGCGAACTTTGTAATATTGTTGAAAACCTCTCCATCACTGCCGGACTTCCGATGCCTAGAATTTTTATAATTGAAGACCAAGCCCCGAATGCTTTTGCCACGGGGCGCGATAAAGAACATGCGGTAGTAGCGGTAACGACGGGAATTTTACGGATTTTAAATAAAAACGAATTAGAAGGAGTTATATCTCACGAACTTTCCCATATTGGCAATCGCGATATTTTACTTTCAACGGTAGTTGTAGTTCTCGTCGGCTTCGTAACACTGCTTTCAGATTTTTTTATCAGAATGTCGCATTTTGGGGGAGGATACAATAGAGACAATCGCGCTTCTGGCGCAATAATGATTATTGGAATTATTCTTGCTGTTCTTTCTCCGTTGATTGCCGTATTGATACAGCTTGCCATTTCTCGAAAACGCGAGTTTTTAGCAGATGCTTCCGGAGCTCTTTTGACACGCTATCCCGAAGGTCTGGCATCGGCGCTTCAGAAAATTGGCGCGTATTCGCGTCCGATGATACGCGCCAATAATGCAACCGCTCATTTATTTAT
>CAYIKU010000032.1:0-3615 GCA_964364185.1 uncultured Candidatus Saccharibacteria bacterium | reverse complement strand
CTCGGACGCTGTGTTAGTGAATACACTACCCACGCGCTCCTCGCTAGTCGGAATAAACTTTCTGTATTTTGGCGACGCACTCCTAGGAGTAGTTACTGTCGCACTATTATTTTTACTATGAGAAATAAGCCTATTCTAGGTAAATTGCCTTATTTCATTACAGGACGACCAAAAAAATGGCTGTAACTCTATAGAAAATATGGCAATTTTTACGGTCTTTCGGTCTATAAACGGACAAAATGGCTTAAAATGAGCCATTTTTTCTGGATTTCATCTATTTCAGACTACATATAAATGCTATCGGTCTCTGGCGGTAAAGTCAATACGAAAGTGAGCAGGGTGTGGATAATTAAAATTCAGAATTTATAGTAAAAATTTAAAGAAATTTAATACTTTGCGCTTAATACTTTATACTACCCATACTATTTAACCTCTATTGTGAAAAACTTAAAAGAATTAAATGAAGCACAAGAAAGAGCCGTTTCCCATAAAAACGGCCCGCTCCTTATTGTGGCCGGCGCCGGCGCCGGCAAAACCAAGACAATCACTCACAGAATAATTGCCCTCATTAAGGGAGGGGTAGACCCGAAAAATATCTTAGCCATCACCTTCACCAACAAAGCCGCCAAAGAAATGAGAGAAAGAGTATTCGGGATTTTAGAAACAAACGAAACGGGAGTTCGCACCGGATTCCCGGACTACGAAGGTCCTCTTATAAAAACATTTCACGCGCTCGGCGTACAGATAATAAAAGAAAATGCTAAACATCTTGGACTTACGAAATATTTTACAATTTTGGATGAGGGCGAATCCGTTTCTCTTATCAAGGAGTGCGTAGTTGATGAGGGACTTGACCCGAAACAATTTGAGCCGCGCCGGATGAAATACTTAATTTCACGCTACAAAGGCGATTTCATTTCAAAAGAAACGTTCGCGGGTGACGCGAATGGATATTTCCCGAAAATCCTGTCAAAAATCTGGGATCGCTATGAAGAAAAATTAAGGAAAGAAAAGGCGCTTGATTTTGATGATTTGATTTTAAAAGCCGTTTTTCTTCTTAAGGAAAATAAAGATTTGCGTAGCGAGTACCAAAAAAGGTGGCTCTATATTCATGTCGATGAATACCAAGATACGAACGTGGCGCAATACGAGCTCACAAAAATACTAGCCGAGGGACATAATAATATTTGCGTTGTCGGCGACAGCGATCAAAACATTTACGGATGGCGCGGGGCAAACATACAAAATATTCTTAATTTTGAACACGACTACCCGAATACTACCGTTATATTGCTTGAAGAAAATTATCGTTCCACAAAAAACATCCTCGAAGTCGCCAACCATATCATCAAAAAAAATACCGTAAGAAAAGACAAAACTCTTTTTACCAATAAAAAGGGCGGGGATAATCTTGGTTTGTTTGAGGCGTATGATGAAGCCGATGAAGCGCAGTTTGTAACTTCAAAAATACAATCACTCGTCGAAAAAGGAGTTCTGTTGGAGAAAATCGCGGTGCTTTATCGCGCCAATTTTCAGTCGCGCGTATTTGAAGAGGTACTACTTTCGGAAAAAATTCCCTACCAAATATTGGGCGTCAGGTTTTTTGAAAGAAAAGAAGTAAAAGATATTTTGGGATATTTGCGTCTGGCTCTTAATCCGGAAAGTGTTTCTGATTTGAAAAGAATTATAAATGTTCCTCCGCGCGGTATCGGTAAAGTAGGACTATTAAAAATTATATCTGGAAAAGAAGATGATTTACTGCGCGGAGTCAAAGAAAAATTAAAAAATCTTCGCGCGTTTTTAAAAAAAATCGAGGAAACCGCGGCGCACGAGGCACCAAGCGCGGTAATAAAAAAAATTATCAAGGAAAGCGGAATTGAAAAACTATTGCGCGAAGGAACGGAAGAAGACAAGGAGCGTCTGGAAAACGCCTACGAGCTTGCCGCTCTCGCAACGCGATATGACTCACTCCCGCAGGGCGAGGGGATAGATAAACTTTTGGAAGATGCCGCGCTTTTCTCAGATGATGACACTTTGGATAAAAAAGATGGTGGCGGAGTAAAACTTATGACCGTGCACGCCGCCAAAGGGCTTGAGTTCTCGCATGTATTTATAACCGGACTGGAACAGGATCTTTTTCCTCATATTCGATTGGGTGAAACCGGATTTTCCAAAGAAGACTCGGAGGAAGAGCGCCGATTGTTTTATGTGGCGCTTACCCGCGCCGAAGAAAAGCTTTATCTCTCTTACACCATAATACGCACGAAATTCGGGTCGCGGCAAATAAATACGCCATCAGAATTCATTTTTGATATTCCCCCGGAACTTATGGAAAAAGAAAAGCGAGCGGAAAGGGGAAAAGTAGTATTTATTGAATAAAACAGCAAATACCTAAAGTACATGCGGGGATTAATTTATATATGGCAAAAATCTATATCAAATCCATCAAATTCATTTACCCTTTTAATTTGTCCTTTATTTTTAGCTATAGCTGTAAATAAAAGACAAGAATGATATACTCATTACTGTATGGAGAAAAAATACAAGAAAGGAAAATTGGCAAAACAAATATTAACGGGATTGGCGGTTGGGGGGCTAGCTGTTGCCACAATTGCAATGCCAGGATTAGCTCAAATTTTTACCCTATTTAAAATAGAAAACGGTAAAGATCGTAAAAGAATATGGCAGACGGCAAAGAATCTGCAAAATAAAAAATATATACGCATATACGCAAAAAATGGCGAAGAAGTGGTTGAGTTAACGGATAAGGGTAAAAAGAAAATTCTCCAGTATAAAATTGAGGAAATTGCTATAAAAAAACCAAAAAAATGGGATGGTCTGTGGAGAATAGTAATTTTTGATATTCCTGAAAAAAGAAGGGGAGCTCGGGGCGCCATTAATTTTAAGCTGAAAGAAATAGGAATGTTCCCCATACAAAAATCAACATTCATCAGCCCCTATGAATGTGGGGACGAAATAGATTTTATTGGTCAATACTTTTTCGTGAGAAATCACATTATTTACATGGTAGCAAAAGAAATAGACAACGAACTAAAAATTAAAAAATACTTTGGTTTATAAATTTTGTTTATAAAATATAGAAAAATCATATCTGTCCTCTATTCACAGCTATAGATATGGATAGAGGATAGGGGATAAAAAATAAAAAATAGAATGTGATTAAATCTATGCATTAGAGGAAGTAATGGTAAACTGCAAAGAAACATTTAAAAAAATATTAAAATGACACGGGCGAAAAAATCACTGGGGCAGAATTTTTTAAAATCAAAAAGGGCGCTTTTTGATATGGTCCGCGCCGGGGAAGTAAAAAGCGGAGATACGGTTTTGGAAATCGGGCCTGGTAAGGGAGCGTTGACGGAAACATTGCTTTCGGCGGGGGCACAAGTGATTGCGGTAGAGAAAGACGCGACTCTTGTTGAATTTCTTCATAAAAAATTCGCGGAAGAAATAAAGGGCGGCAAATTAGAAATTATTGAGAAAGATATTTTAAAATTAAAAATTGAAAATTTAAAAATTAAAAATAACTCCTACAAAATTGTCGCTAATATTCCTTATTACATAACAGGCGAGTTAATCAGATTTTTTCTTGAAAAT
>CAYIKU010000031.1:0-4385 GCA_964364185.1 uncultured Candidatus Saccharibacteria bacterium | reverse complement strand
CTTGAGGCCACAGCTGAGTGAACATCTTTTCCCTCATTGAATACTCTCGTTAAATATGGATCCGCGGAAAGCATAGCCGCCACTCGAAGTTCAATTTGAGAATAATCAAAAGATAAAAGTTTATGCTCCTTTTCCGCCAAAAATCCATCTCTCACCGCCCTCCCAAGCTCGCTTTTAATCGGAATATTTTGAAGATTGGGGTTTGTGGAAGCAAAACGGCCGGTAGTGGTTCCAGTTTGAATGAAATGCGAGTGAAGGCGATTTTTATCATCAAGAAGGGGGGGGATTGCGTCTATATATGTTGAAAGAAGTTTTTGTAATTCGCGATGATGAAGTATTTCTTCAACTATCGGATGCGCACCTTTTATTTTTTCAAGCTCAGAAAGTCTTGTAGAACGCGCCCCGCCTTCTGTTTTTTTCATTCTCGTGCCTTTGTCTGCCAATAAATGCATTTTATCAAAAAGAATAACTCCCATTTGTTTCGGGGAATTGATATTAAATTCTTCACCCGCCAACTCCCAGATTTTTTTCTCAAGCGCGGATAGTTTTTTGTGGTATTCAACGGATAATTTTTTGAAGTGGAAAACATCGACAAGAATACCGCGCGACTCTGTCTTTTTAATGATCGGCACAATGGGGAGCTCAATTTCGTAAAGCACGCCAGTAAGATTTTTCTTTTTAATTTCTTCTTCAAGTATATTAAATGCCTTCTCTGGGCTTTTTTCTCTAGTATAAGAAAGTATGTCATCAAGCGATGGATTAGTTTTTTCGGAATCAATAAGCCAAAGTGAAATAATAGCTTTCGTAAAATCATTTTCATCTATAATAGAATCTTCTTTTCTGTCTTCATCGGTATCAATGTCTGTTTTTTCTTTCGGGGATACACCGAAAACTGTCCTCATTCTTTCGCTTAAGCTTTTAAACTCTAATTCCCGAAGAAGTTCTTCTCCGCGTTCAATATCCGCGTTTTCTTTCCAAGAATTTTGAGGAATTGAAAATTTTATCGGCGCATCGGGGCGTATCTCGGCAAGAGTTTTTGAAAAAAGCGCTTCTTCTTCTCCTTCTTTCAAAAGTTCCACGATTCTAGGAGTTATGCCGGCATCTTTTATTTTTTTCTCGTCTTTTTTTAATATTTTATAAAGTTCCTCAATTGTGCCAAATTCTTTTACGAGAGTAGTGGCTGTTTTTTCTCCTATTCCGGAAATCCCTACAATATTATCCGAGGGATCACCGCGAAGACCTTTGTAATCAGGAATTTGTTTGGGAGAAAAACCAAAACGCGCCACGACCGCCTTTTCATCATAAATAATCGTGTCGTTAATTCCCTTTTTCAGCGTATAAACCCGCACTTTTTCATCATCAACAAGCTGAAGCGTATCCATGTCGCCAGAAGCGATAATAACGGATATATTTTTTTCTTTTTTAAGCTGTTCCACTATAGTGCCGATGACATCATCCGCTTCAAACCCCGGTGCTTCATAAATTGGTATACCAAAAGCCTTGAAAATATCTTTTGAGCGGATAATCTGCGCCACAAGCGCGTCTTCGGCTTTAGGGCGAGAAGCTTTATAACCTTCGTAAGCAACATGACGGAAAGTAGGACCGGGTAAATCGTAAGCTGCAATAATGTAATCCGGGGACAAATCTTTAATAATCTTTAAAAGCATGGAAACGATACCATAGAGAGCTCCTGTCGGCTCGCCCTTGCTTGAAATAAATTCCGGAAGAGCGTGATAAGCGCGATGTATTATCGCGTGGGCATCCAGAAGAACTAATGTTTTTTTGTCAGCCATTTTATTTTTTAAATGAAATTTTTCTCGTTGTCTCGTCAATAAAAACAAAATGAATTGTTTTGTAAGATGCGGGTAATATTTTTTTGACTCGTTCACCCCATTCTATCAACACCAAATTTTTCGGGTCTTCCGCGATTTCTTTGAAATGAAGCGTTTCCAATTCCTTTTCACCGTCAAGGCGGTAAGCGTCAATGTGCACAAAATGCGAAAACCCCGATTTTTTCTTTGCCCTCTCGGATAATTTGTATGTTTTTTGAATCACAAATGTCGGGCTTGTAATCCTCTCCTTGATGCCCAAATGTAAGGCGACGGCTTGAGCAAAAGTCGTTTTCCCGGCGCCTAAATTCCCGGAACAAACGAGTACGGTGGCTTCTTTTTCTTTCCGCGCGGAAGAAAGCATTAAGAGAACCTCCTTAGCCACTCGCTTGGTTTCCGGAATGCTTTTGGAGTGCCGAATAATCATGAGTGAATTCTAGCACAACAGAAAACCCCCTTTGGCCCAAAAAGCCAAAGGGGGTTTTCATTAGTTAATTCGGAAATTTACTTGGTTTTTCCCTTTTCTTTTTCTCCGTAAAAATTACGCGCCAAAACAATAAGGCCGAAAATTACGAGAATAAGAAAGAGCCATTCAAGGAGAGTGTCCGGGAGAAATCCGTTCCCGCCGAAAAACGACAGCGCGGATTGCCCGTTGCGATTTTCGCAAATTCGATTAAGCGAATAAGCGACTACTTCTTCTTGCGCACCGGACACCGTGTCAGTATCAACGAGATAGGCCGTCACAACAATAGTCTTGCCGATTTCAGCCCCACGCACAACATCGGTGCGCACAGTCATTGCGCCGCTATCCCCCGAAGCGACATTACCGAGCGTAAGCACTACGGTTTTGTCTTTTTCAGAATAAACTCCGCGGTCGCTATTGTTGTAAGAAAGCTCCTGTGGCAAAAGCACGCGAAGTACGACATCCTTGAGCGCGCGGTCGGAAGTATTTTTGTAATTTACCGTGTAGGAAATAATATTGCCTGACACTAAACACAAACCGTCTTGGTCAATATCAAGCGCCATAAGAGAGGGTTGTGAAGTGGAGTTTCTCGCAACATTATTGGTTGTCTTTTTTACCACCACAGTTGAACTCGTTGTCGTCACGGAATTAACGGCAGTGCTTCCGGTCACGAAATTTAAAATGTCCCCTTTGGAGGTGCCATATGAGTTCGTCGCAACCGCGCGGTAGTAATAACGCGTATTCGACTGCAAATTAAATAAACTGGCAAAAAATGAAATTGATGGCGCGTTGCCGATTGATTGTGTCGGAGTAGTATTGCTTGTATAAAGCGTGCTGTCTGTGCCCCACTCAAAATAGCTGTTTACTGACGGAGCTTGAACACCGTAATTGTTAATTATGGCAAGGCCGTTTAGCCGTCCGCTTGTCTGCCCGATATTGGTCACAAGAAGCGTTACAGCTTGAAGATTAGTGCCACCGCCGGTGTTGTAAATAGTATTGCCGTATCCGGTTGTCGTGAATGTAAGAACATTCCCATAAACTTGGCCGCTTGAACTTTGACCGACAGCGCGGAAATAATAAACAGTATTCGGCTGAAGACCGGTAATGCTTTGATTGAAAGCGCCGGCGGAAAGCCCTTGATTTAATTTTATCGTCTGGCTTCCGAGATAGCCGTTTGATGTTCCCCACTCAAACCAGCGCGTGGTGATATTGCCGTTGGGGTCAACATACCCGTTCAAAATAGCGAAAGTATCGCCTACGCCAGTTGAGGAGTAAGTAGTGATGTAAGGCTGGTTGGTACTACCACCGGTCGTTGATGTAGTAAAACTCTGCGATGAACCATAAACGGTGCCTGAACCATTCTGGGCCACGGCTCGGTAGTAATAAGTGGTGTTTTGATTTAAGTTGCCAACAGTAAAGCTGTAGCTCTGGGAGCCGGTGCCAATAAAAGTCTGGGAAGTGGTATTGCCGAAAGAAGTGTTGGTTCCCCATTCAAACCAACCGTTAGTTGTTTGTCCATTACCATTAGCAAAACCGTTAAAGGTTGCCCCATTTTGGTTGATGTTAGTTGGGTTATTTGTGGTAACAGACGGTTGCTGGTTGTTCCCAGAACACGAAGAAGAGGAGAGCGTCGTGAAATTAAGGATGTTGCCCGGAGAGCCGACAGAACCAATCGCGCGGTAATAATAAGTCGTGCTCGGCTGAAGCCCTGATATGTAAGCATTGTATGTCTGCATGGCGCCAGTAGAAATAAACGATTGCTGGGAAGTAGAGTTGCCAAGAGGAAGCGAATTTGAAGTGCCCCATTCAAACCAAGCGTAAACCTGCGTGCCTGCCGGATTAATAGTGAAATCGCCCTGAAGTGTCACACTATTGCAAGTAACACTTGAAGCCGTCTGGGCAAAAGCCAAAGGAGCTACGCTAAAAAGCGCAACTAAAATCCCCAAGACAATAAGCCCTAAAACCGCAAAACGATTTAATGAAAGATTAATGTTTTTCATGATTTTTTTGTTATATCACAAGAGAAAATATTTGTCAATATGTTCTCTTTTTTAAAACATCGAGCTCTTAACTCAATAGCTTAAAAAAGTGCA
>CAYIKU010000030.1:0-4946 GCA_964364185.1 uncultured Candidatus Saccharibacteria bacterium | reverse complement strand
AATAATTACAACAAAAAATCACCGATACAAATCGGTGATTTTTCGCTCTGAATACCGAGCTCACTGGGTATGCATTTTTCGGAATAGATACCTATGCCTGTCAGTTACCTGACTTAGCATATGGTTGCTGCGGGACTTGGATTCGAACCAAGATGACATGATTCAGAGTCATGTATCCTACCATTAGATGATCCCGCAAGTTTGGAAAGAAACTTTTTTAAAGCATTTAGGTTCAACTTACAATAAAAACGCTTATTTTTCAAGAGATGTTTTGCTGACATTAACGCCAAGTGCACAATTAAACTATAAAAATTGACGGCATCATATAAGTTATTCCTCTCTTCTTTTAATAGCGGCTCGCATAAATTCGTTAAAAAGCGGATGCGGGTCTAGCGGTCTTGCTTTGAACTCTGGGTGAAATTGAGTAGCTAAAAAGAATGGGTGTTCTTTTGTTGAAAGTTCAGCTATTTCCATCAAAACACCATTAGGAGAAGTTCCCGAAAAAACAATTCCTGCTTCTTCTAATTGATTTATATATTCTGGATTAATTTCGTAACGGTGGCGATGTCTTTCAAAGATAGAATTGGAATCATACGCTTTTTGGGCAATAGTTCCCTTTTTTAACACAGCCCTATAAGAGCCCATACGCATACTTCCACCATAATCTTTCTTTTTTAATTTTTCTTTTTGTTCTTGCATGATATCTACAATTAAATTTTTCCCTTTTGGATGTATTTCCGCAGTTGTAGCATCGATTATTTTTAAAACATTTCGTGCATATTCAATAACCATAAGTTGCATCCCATAACACAAACCTAGATATGGAATTTTTTTTGTACGAGCATATTCTATAACCTTGAGCTTTCCTTCAATTCCAGTTTTTCCAAACCCTCCGGGAACTATGATGCCATCGTACTTAGCAAGCTCAGAAATTTTTTTTGGAGAATGTTCAAAATCCTTGGAATTAATCCATGTTAGTTTTGGTCTACGTTTGAAATGATATGCGGAATATTTGATAGCTTCAATGACGGAAATATAGGAATCAGAAAGAATAAAATCTCCAGTATCAAAATATTTTCCAACAATAGCAATATTTATGCCATTTTTGGAATCTTTAACATTACGCGCAAATTTGTTCCATCTTGGCATACCCGGGCCTTTTCTTTTATTAAGATCTAATAACTTCATAATAAAATTCCCGAGTTTGTCTTTCTCAAAATTGACTGGCACATCATAAATACTTTCCACGTCCGGCGCGGAAATAATGGCATCGGCGGAAACATTACAAAAAAAAGCTATTTTGTCTTTACGTTTTTTATCAATAGGAGTTTCACTTCTAGCAATAATAATGTCAGGTTGAATACCGGCAGAATTTAAATTTCTCACCGCATGCTGTGTGGGTTTAGTCTTCATTTCCCCGACTTTCGATGGTATTGGCAAAAATGACACCATTACAAATAAAACATCTTTGGGATGTTTTATTTTCATCATTCTAGCCGACTCCAAAAAAAGAATATTTTCGTATTCACCGACAGTACCGCCTATTTCAATAACAACCACTTCGGCCTTGCTTGCCTCTCCCGCGCGTTCAATTCTTGAAATAACCTCCATTGGTATATGAGGTACAACTTGAACGCATTTACCCCCATATTCTAAATTACGTTCTTTCTGAATAACCGACTGATACACCCGGCCTGTCGTCATATAATTTAAACGAGTAAGGGTTATATTTAAAAAACGCTCGTAATTTCCCATATCTTGGTCGGTTTCATCTCCGTCGTCCAAAACAAAAACTTCTCCGTGCTCTGTAGGATTCATAGTGCCAGCATCCACATTCACATAGGGGTCTATTTTCATAGCGGTTACCGAAAAACCGCGCGATTGCAATATTTTAGCAATACTCGATACGGTAACGCCCTTCCCTACTCCAGAAATGACACCACCAACTACAAAAATGTATTTGCAAGTTTTATTGGCCACAAGAAAAAATTATGTGCTCAAATACTTATGAACCGCCAGATACGCCGAAATCACGCCCAAGATCGATCCGGACACGAGCATAATTAAAAAGATTTGAAAAAAATTCTCCGTGTAGTATTGGAAAAGATTAAGCCCGCCTAAAAAATTGGTGGCATTCCGCCCAAGCCAAAGAGTGACGGGATAAAAAATTCCCATAGCGATAATGGAAGAAACAAGTCCGTAAAGAATCCCCCCAACCATGAAAGGCCCTCTGATATAGATGTTACTCGCGCCGACAAGGCGCATGACGGAAATTTCATCGCGCGATATAAAAATAATGAGGCGAATAGTGTTGAAGGTTATGATGATAGAAATGATGATAAGCACGAGAGTTACCGCCACGCCCAATTTTTGCCCGCTTACAATGATATTGTTTAATTTGTCTATAACGGATTTATTTTGATAATAATTAACCTTGTCTATGATAGATTTATTGTCTTTAACAATCGCGCTCTCACCGCCCAAAAATTTAGCGATGGATTCGTATTGAGAAGTTTCTTTGGCTTTAATATTGAGCGCATCGCCCAAAGGATTACTCCCGAGTTCTTCAATCGCTTGAAGCGTCAGATAGTCGCTTTCGTGACGTTTTTTAAATCGTTCAAGCGCTTCACTTTTGGACACATATACCACCGAAGAAACTTCGGGAAGAGATTCAAGAGATTCTTTAAGCGCAATAATCTTGTCTTCCGGCGCGCTTAAATTAAAATACACATTCACATCAACCTTGTCTTTAAGCTGATTTAGGGAATATTCAAGTACTGCTCTGCTCATGATAAGCGAGCCGATGACAAAAAGAG
Organism: uncultured Candidatus Saccharibacteria bacterium; assembly: GCA_964364185.1. Classification (GTDB taxonomy): domain Bacteria; phylum Patescibacteriota; class Minisyncoccia; order Phycocordibacterales; family VMEP01; genus JAUYLU01. The sequence continues at coordinate 2,130 of CAYIKU010000030.1, read as the reverse complement.
TGATGGTGACAACAAGTATGGCGGCGACGGAAACAACGCTGTTTCGATAGAAACTTACGAATCCGCTTCGAAGTATTCGTTTGAATGCCGTAACTAACATGTGAATGATTTTTATGGTCTTTAAATTTTTTCTTAACTAGAGCACATATGTTCCTTTTTTGTCGTCTCTTACTATCCTACCATTATCTAATGTTATTACTCTTTTACCAAGAGAATCAATTACTCCTTTATTGTGAGTGGTTAAAATTACAGTCGTTCCCAAATCGTTGATTTTCTTCAAAATCTGAACTACCTCGTTGGCATTAATCGGGTCAAGGTTGCCGGTTGGTTCATCGGCGACAATAACATCCGGTTGATTAATAATGGCGCGAGCAATAGCCACGCGCTGTTTTTCTCCGCCAGAAAGCTGATTCGGGAAATTAAGCATCTTATTTCCTAAATCAACCAATCCAAGAACATGGGGGACGTCGGCAGAAATTTCTTCGTCGGTTTTCCCGGCCGCCTCCATTGCGAAAGCTATATTTTCATATGTGGTCTTGTCGGGAAGAAGTCTGAAATCCTGAAAAACCACCCCGATATGACGGCGATATTTGCTCATTTCACCGTTAGTAAGACTATTTATATCAACTGACTCAAAAAAAATTATTCCCTCTGTCGGCTTTTCTTCGGCCAAGAGCATTTTAATAACCGTTGTTTTGCCGGCACCGGAATATCCTACAATTGAAACAAATTCTCCTTTTGAAACAGCCAAACTGACATTATCAAGGGCCTTGGAGTCATCTTTCGGGTAAATTTTAGTAACTCTATCAAAGTAAATCATTATTTTCTTAGCGAGCGAAGCGAGTTTTAAACCTGCCCGCCAAAGCCTAGCGCCACCGTTTGTAGATATATCACTTTGATTGTTACAAACCAATGGCAGTGACTTTACAACTTGGATGGCTTCAAGCGATGGCAGGCGGGAAATAATGAAACCCGCGCCTATTCCACTATATAAAAAATTAAAATTCGTAAAAAGATTACATGTATATTATACCAAAATAAAACGAAATAAATAGGTTTGCAAATAGGTGCAGGGTCATACCTCTCTATAAAATCTTCTCCGCCTCTATAAACTCTTTAAGAGAACCTTCTTTTAGCACGCTTTCAACATCGCTAGTCTCAACACTAGTGCGATGGTCTTTAATCATTTTGTAGGGGTGAAGCACATATGAACGAATTTGATTTCCCCACTCAATTTCGGTAGTTTTTGAAATATACATTCCAGATTCTTTGGCTTTTCGCTCATCTTCCAGACGTTTGTAAAGTTTACCGCGTAAGACTTCCATTGCTTTCGTGCGATTTTGCTCTTGAGAACGCTCCGTTTCAACATGAACTGCGATATTGGTCGGTATATGCACCACCCGGACGGCTGTTTCGCGCTTATTAACATTCTGTCCGCCGGGACCAGATGAACGGGAAAGTTCAATACGAATATCTTTATCTGGGATATCTATTTCACTTTCTTTGGAAACATCTCCTTTAAAATCTGGAATGACTTCCACCATAGAAAAGGAAGTGTGACGAAGTTTTTTTGCATTAAATGGCGATATACGCACAAGGCGATGCACTCCCGATTCGTTTTTCAGTGTCCCATAAACATTTTTTCCTATAACTTCTAAAGTTACATTGCGGTATCCTCCGTGATCATTTTTATTTTCATGAAGCATATTTATGCTCCACCCATTTTTTTTAAAATATTTAAAATACATTTCAAGAAGCATGTGAGAAAAATCTTCAGCATCATCCCCGCCCGCGCCAGAAAAAATGGTCATTACGGCGCTACCTTTGTCGTATTTGCCGACCCCAGATAATTTTTCTTTAAGTTCCCCTATTTCTTTGATTGTTGCTTGGGCTTGGGTTTTGTCGTTCCAAAAAAGAGGGTCATTCATAGATTCCTCTAAAAATTCTATTTGTTTTTGCAACTCTTCTTTTTTTGTCATTTTTTATACAGAGCCGCCTCGGAGAATCGAACCCCGGACCTTCGCGTTACGAATGCGATGCGGCATTTATCCCGTTAGAGCCGGAGGCGAGAGTTGAACTCGCGACCTCTGCTTTACGAAAGCATTGCTCTACCAACTGAGCTACTCCGGC
>CAYIKU010000029.1:0-5192 GCA_964364185.1 uncultured Candidatus Saccharibacteria bacterium | reverse complement strand
CCGTGTTTTTCCGATGCTTCGGCGTTTTCTATGTCTACTTCATGCGGTAGAAGAATAGTGCGTGAAAATGATCCCCAATACAATTCCTTGTAAAAATAGTTTTCTTCGGAAATAGTGTTTACTTCCTGCCTGCGCCCCTTAATGGTAATCATGTCCCGCGTAATAGACACATTTAAATCGTCTGGCTTGACGCCCGCAATCATTGCCTCAATAATTATTTCATCCGGACCCTGATAGACATCAACCGCGAGCTGGCCCTCCTCGCCCTCATCTTCACCCCAATCACCCTTGCTTATTTTTCCGTTTCCCGCGCGTTTAATGGGCAAGTCGCGTGATTCTTCGTCGTCATTGTTGCCGAGCGTGACGCTTCCCGTAAGCCGTTCAAAAAAAGATTGTTTTTTTAGCATAATTTTTTAATAGATAACATCCATTCGTTTAATTTTTTCAAAAATTAGGAGGAAAAGAACAGCGATTACCCAAACGAATCCGAACACCATAAAAATATTGTCGCCGCTTCCTTTTATTATAAAGAAATTAAATAACGCGTGCAACAGGATGGCACTCGCAAGGCCGAACAAAAGATAGGTTTTGCGCATAAACCACCCTTTATAGTAGGAGAGTGCCATGGCGATACCGATTGAAGCGCTACTGACAACATGAAGTAGCGACGCCCCTATAAAACGCAGGTTTTGAGTAGCCAGCCCCTCCGCCAGACCGCTTTTCTCTATAGTGTTGATGAGAAAAAGCGTGTTTTCAAGGGCGGCAAATCCGAGCGCCACGGTAATCATATAAATCACATAATCTATCGGCTCGTCGAGAAATCGCGTTTTGAGAGCTATAAAATACGCCGCGCCGTATTTGGCTATTTCCTCAATGGCCGACCAGACAGTGATTAGCAAAACTCCTTCTTGCAACTGCGTATAGGCGAATTTTTCAATAGGAAGCACCACCATGACAATTGCCATTCCGCCCAGAAACGATAAAAGAAGAAGTCCGCGCGGTTCCGGACGAGGGTCCTCTTTAAGCCAAAACCAAAGCCAAAGAAGGGCGGGAAGTATTCCACCGGTAAGAGCTACAAAAATCATTTGAGTGTTAATTTCCATGTTATATCGGCCACTCTTCAATCATAAGAGGATTACCCCCTTTCATTGTTTGCCATATTTCTTCTGTTACAAAAGGAATGAATGGATGGAGCGCCTTAATACTATCTGTAAAAATTGATAGCAATAATTTTTCACGAGACATTTTTTCCTCAATAGTTCCGTCCTTAAGGATTGATTTACTCTTCTCAATAATGGTATCAGCAAATTTGTGCCATATATACTGATATAATTTTTCTGCTGCCAAATTAAGGCGGTAATTTTCTATATCTCTACTGGCGTCTTTTAGAATTAATTCAAAATCATTTCTTATATCTTTATCCTCGGCCGTATATTTTATGTTCAATTTACCCGCATCAGAATTATCTAGTACGAAACGGGCGATGTTCCAGAGTTTATTGATGAAATTTTTCATACCCTTAACCTTTTCTTCCGACCAAGACTGGTCAGTACCCGGAGCAGTATTGAAAACCAGTGCCATTCGCAAAGCATCTGTACCGAATTTTTCTATAATACTCAAGGGGTCAATTACATTCCCTGTGCTTTTACTCATTTTTTGCTTCTGGGGATCGCGGATTAAACCGTGTAAGTAGACAGTACTAAAAGGTATTTCCCCTTTCAGATAGATTGTCATTAAAATCATTTTTGCTACCCAGAAAAATAAAATATCGTATCCGGTTTCAAGTACTGATGTTGGGTGATACGTTTTTAAATCGCTTGTATCATCTGGCCATCCGAGCGTAGATAAAGTCCATAAGCCGGACGAAAACCATGTATCGAAAGTATCATCAATAGGTTGCCATCCGTCGCCAGGTGATTCTAATCCAACTTTAATATCATTGTCTTTATACCAGGCGGGGATTTTATGGCCGTACCAAACCTGCCGACTTATATTCCAATCGTGTAAGTTATCAATCCAATGGAGATAAATTTTTTTAAAATTTTCCGGAATAATCTTTATCCGGCCATCCACGACCGGTTCTCGCATAAGATCTTTGAGTGTTTTGTTATCGTATTCTGGAATTTGCTTATTAACATTAACGAAAAACTGATGTCGTTTTGGCAATACTTCTATAATACCGCCCGAACGTTGGGCTTTTGCCACATTATGCTCAATAAACTCCTCTTTTACTAATAGGTTTTCGTGTTTTAGCCACTCGATTATTTTTTCCCTGGCTTCTTTTATGCCAATTTGCTCATTCCAGTCATCTCTTGCGTTGATTATTTTTCCATATTCATTTATCACTTGTTTTGACTGGAGATTATGTCGGCTAGCGATATCTGCGTCTATATGTGAATGTGCGGGAGTAATACCAACCGCCCCTACGCCAAATTCAGGATCAACAGTTTCATCTCCGATGATTTCTATATTCAATTTTACGCCAGCGAAATCTTTTACTTCATATTTTTTCCCAATATATTTTGACCACTTACTATTCGGGTGGACAGCGACCGCGACATCTCCGACTTTGGTTTCTGGACGCGTGGTAGCAATTTCAATAGGAAAGTCTTTTGAATATTTAAATGTATAAAGAATACCCGGAACAGATTCATAAATAGCTTCCTCGTCAGAGACTGTTGTTTGGCCCTTTGGATCCCAATTTACAAGATATTTACCATGATAAATAAGGTTCGCCTTATACATATGTAGGAATGCCCCATAAACAGCTTTTTGCCGTTTTTCATCAAGTGTAAAGGCAAGACGAGACCAATCTAGTGATGCCCCCATTTTACGCAATTGGGTCAAAATAGTATCTTGGTTTTCTTTTACAAACTGTTCAACTTTCACTAAGAAAGCTTCTTTTCCCAGCTTCCGTCTAGTTGTTCCTTCTTTTTTTATAAGCTCGCGTTCAACTTTTGATTCCGTGGCAATGGCGGCATGATCCGTCCCTGGCAACCAAAGAGTTTTTTTACCCTTCATTCTTTGATACCTTATTATGATATCTTCAATGGTAGTGGTAAGGGCGTGTCCCATATGAAGTACCCCCGTAACATTGGGTGGGGGGAGAATTATAGTAAACGGTTCTTTGTGTCTTGCGGGCAAATTATCAGGATTGAAATAGCCGCTTTCTTCCCAGAGTTTATAGATTCGTCCCTCTGTTTCCTTTGAGTCGTATGGTTTTAACAGTTTTTCGTCCACAATACCAAAATAATATCATAAAAAAGGCCGTATTTCTCACACCTTGAAACATCGTAATTTTTACTGCATACTTCCATAAATCAAAGTTCTTTAAATAAGGAGGGTGTTATGAGCAAAAATATTTCCCGGTTTAAATTTTCTTTAAAAATTGGGAGTAAACAAATTACGGTTTTGTCACCAAAAAATCCGAAATTTACCAGAGAAGTTCTTCAAGCATTTGAGGATTTTGTATTCAGGGAATTATTAGTAAATACTCCACCCGATGCTATTGATGAAGGTCGTGTTTCTTGGGAAGTTGAAAAAGATATTGTATTTGAGGATTTTTCGGAAGCTATCAAGATATCGGGCTGTGCTCTAAATTTCCCGGAGCTAGAATCTACAGAATTCAAAAAGGGTGTTGTTGATCAAGTTTTCATGCAGATTATTATTAATGAATATCTCGACCTTTGGTTAAGGGTTAAACAAAATTGCGAAAAAAGCGGGATATCCGAAACTTCCCTTGCTTTTCTTTCAAAATAATAGATTGCCGTCAGCTTGTATTGCTGGCGGCAATTTTGTTTTGGGTAGTTTTTTGAAATAAGCCGTTATCCCGATCATTAGGGCGTTGTCGGTGGTGAGCTCGCGTGAGGGTAAAAATAATTTTGTATTTGGAAAATTATTTTTTATTTCTTGCGCGAAAGTTTCTCTTATTTTTTCGTTAGCCGATACTCCTCCGCCAATAAGAAGCGTTTTAACTTCATATTTTTTTAATGCGCCCGTTGTCTTGTGTGTTAAAACTTCAGTGATGGCGTTTTCAAACTCTTTCGCGATATCGGCCTTTTTCTGCGCTGTTAATTTTCCGATTTTTTTAATAAGATAAAGCACCGCCGTTTTAAGCCCGGAAAAAGAAAAATCAAAACTACCTGAATTAATCATAGGGCGGGGGAGTTTTACCAAAAGATTTTTTTTACCTTTTTTTGCGAGGCGTGAAATCTCTGGGCCACCAGGATATGGAAGTTCAAGCATTCTGGCCACCTTATCAAATGCTTCGCCTACGGCATCGTCGCGCGTGGAGCCGATTACTTTATAGTTTCCAAATTTTTTAGAAAGCACGAGTTCTGTGTGTCCGCCGGAAATGAGGAGCGCCAGCACAGGAAAATGAATAGGATGTAGCGCATAGCGTTTAGCGTTTAGGGAATTTTTTCTGCGTAAGTCCGCGTTAAGTCCGCGTTTGTCAGCTATTTTCAGCAACGCTGAAAATATATGACCCTCCATATGATTTATTGGAACAATGGGGATTTTCCATATATATGAAAGAGCTAAGGCAAAATTGATACCAACCCAGAGCGCTGGTTCCAGTCCGGGTCCGTATGTCACGGCCATGCGGTCAATGTGCGGTTTTTTTAATGCCGGGATAGTTTTTAGAAATTTTTCCAGAAGCTCCGGTTCGCGGGCAAGAATTTTTTTAATTATTTTCTCTTCTTTTTTTGAAATTTCATATTTTTTCTTTTCAAGCATTTTTCCCTGCCCCAGCACTTCTGTCAAAAGATGAGTTAGGGCTTTTGAATGTTCCCGTTTTGCCATCATGGGGAAAACTCCGCCGTATTTCGCGTGGAGTTTCACTTGCGACAAAAGAGCGTTGCCAAGCACCTTGAAAAAAACAATGCCGTTTCTGGTATTCCCGTCAATTAAACTTATTGCTGTTTCGTCACACGATGTCTCGATGGATAGAATTTTCATACAGAAATAACTTATAAATAAATACGCCAATTTACCACTCCTCGCCCCGTAGGTCCCGCTTGCGGGATCGTACTGGGGTCACAGCTTGTTTCTATGGATAATATTTTCATTATTATTTACTTACCCTATCTTCTCACGATCGTGAGAAGATAGGGTAATGGGCGTAAGTGTTTGGGAAAAATCATGTAAATCAAATCCTGTGCGTCCACGAGGGATCGAACCTCGGGCCTTCA
>CAYIKU010000028.1:0-5646 GCA_964364185.1 uncultured Candidatus Saccharibacteria bacterium | reverse complement strand
CGCCGTTTAGTGGCACTGGTGACAGTTTTGGTCTTTCAAATAGCGGAGAGGTTTTATTTTTGAAACATTTAGGTAGCACCACGACCGTGCTTGATTCTACTCCAACGCTCGCTTCCTGTGGCGATTCATGGTGTGCCGGTACAGCGGGAACTAAATATCAAAGCATGGAACGGGTGAATGCCTCCGTGTCAGGCACCACAACGACCAATTGGATGTCTAATAATATGCTTACAAAAAACGGGCATGATTTCGGCAATTTAGCTATAAACGGCACGCCAAAACAACAAAATAGCGCAAGTTCGCTTAAACAAATCGGCTACTACTGCTCGCCTCATACCAGTACCTATCTTGAGGGTGGAGTATATACCCATATTGGCGCTCCTTGTCACTATCTCTCACAATCCGTTTTAGGTTTATATAGATACGGAGATCTTTATAAAGGAACCATTAGTAACTCAACAATTACCAGCGGTCACCTCTTAGGAGATCCTATTGATAGTTTACAATTTGGCGACAATTATCCCGGGGCCATTTCGGGCGACCGTTTTTTTGTAGCGATTTTCCAAATTCGCACTGGTCCGGCTTTTAATAGCGACCTATCTCTTTTCAGAAACTATTTTCTAACCGGCTCAAATCCGCCCCCGCACTCTAATTTTGGCGTACTGAATTTTATCTACGGGCCGTAATCATAAAATTATCGTGGAATATCATTTTCCCCCGTCCCCTATAATCTCACGATCGTGAGATTATAGGGGACGGGGGAAATAATATTATTAATACTTAATAATAATACTTTTAAAGTTTTAGCTGTAATTGTTTCTGCGATTGTAAATTCATGTTATAGTAGCAAAATGGAAAATGATTTTTTACCAAAACCTCTTCAAGACGAGCAAAATTTGTGGAACTTTATTTTTTTCGTCATATTTGCCGTTCTTCTTTTGCTTATGACCGCCGGTTTGGGCGATATTTCCACTCGTGTCTCCAATATGTCTTCTGTAGATTTTTTTATTTTAGCACTCGCTTCATTTCGCCTTACTCGTCTTATAATCTACGATAAAATTACCCAATTTATTCGCGATTTCTTTTTGGACGTAGAGGAAAAAACAAAAGTGGGTGATGTTGTGATAAAAACAAAACCTAAAATGGGTCCGCGCAGAACAATTGCTGATCTTCTTGATTGTCCGTGGTGCACCGGTATATGGTTTGCTCTTTTTGTTTCTTTTTTCTTTTTTTATAGTCCATACGCGTATTTTCCAATTCTAGTTCTTGCTATAGCGGGTTTGGGGACAATGTTTCAACTTTCCACTAGCGCCATTGGTTGGAAAGCCGAGGGTTTGAAAATAAAAACACAGAAGGAAAAATAAAAATCACCCCTTTGACACTATTTCGCGTCTTTGATATAGTTCCGTTTGTAAGCCGTAAAGACGATAGGCGGCGCGTAAGCGCCTTAAAAATAAGTCCCTAAATTTTTCGCAAAGCGAAAAATCGGGCAATCAATCCGGAGGATTGATTTAGCCTATCCAATGGTCGAACTAATTTCCACTTTAGTGGAAAGGGGTTACGCGGCGCAAGCCGTTTTTTTATTTAAATTAACGAGCGAAGCGACTATAATTTAATGAACCGAGCACCACTTTTCAATATTTAAAAGTGGTGCTCGGTGAAAATTTTATACTCACTTCGTTCGTTAAAATTAACCATGGCATTAAAAAAAGAAAAAAAATCAGAAATTGTAGATAAATTGAAAAAAATATTAGATAGCGCGAAATCTCTCGTATTCGTTAATTTTCACGGATTAACGGTTGCCGATGTCAGCGATTTTAGGCGAAAACTTAGAGCCGAAAAAATCGGTTATGTTGTTTCCAAGAAAACACTCTTGAAGCGCGCTTTAGGCGGAGTAAAAATTGAAGGAGAATTACCGGAGCTTAACGGAGAAATCGCTCTTGCGTATGGTAATGACAATTTAGCCACATCACGCGAAGTTTATAATTTTCACAAAAGCCACATGGAGACGGTTAAAATAATCGGCGGGGTTTTTGAAGGAAAATATATGGGGGCCGAAAAGATGCTTTCCATAGCGACTATTCCTGGAAGAGAAGTATTGCTTGCGCAATTTGTTAACTTGATAAATTCCCCAATAGCACGGTTTGCAGTCGTACTTTCCGAAATTTCCAAGAAAAAACAAGCTTAATCAGACGCAGTAGGTCTGATTCCGATTTTACATCTGGTTTATAAACTAAAACTAAATTAAAAAATATGTCAGACAAATTTAAGGATATTATTGAAAAAATTGAAAGTATGTCCGTTATGGATCTTCACGAATTAGTAAAAACTCTTGAAGAAAAATTCGGAGTGTCTGCCGCGGCAGTTGCGGTAGCGCCGGCCGACGGGGGAATTACAGCGGGGGCGGAAGAAAAAGATTCATACTCCATTCACTTAGCTGATGCGGGTGCGCAAAAAATTGCAGTTATGAAAGTAGTGAAAGAAGTACTCGGAGTAGGACTCAAAGAGGCCAAAGACCTCGTTGATGGTGTGCCATCTCTTCTTAGGGACGCAGTGAAGAAAGTCGAAGCGGAAGATATCAAGAAAAAAATTGAAATGGCCGGCGGGAAAGTTGAGCTCAAGTAATCTTGAGCGAAACCCCGCACCATCCTTAGGCCGACTGCGTGCGCGAATAGCGCAACCCTCGACGGGCGAAACAGGAGGTCGTATGACCTTATAGTGCTGGGGTGGAGCTGAAGTAAGTTAGAATATCATTAAAAAATCTCGCAAAGCGGGATTTTTTAATAACTGCACAATCCTTTTATTTTTGTTACTATAACCTATATGGAGATTTTAGGAAAACTTTTCGGGAGTATTTCAAGAGTAAAACTCATGCGCCTTTTCCTGTTTAATCAGGATACCGGATTTGATTTTAGCGAAATATCGGGGCGGACGAAAGTTTCTCGCGCTACAGCCAAGAAAGAACTATTTTTTTTATTGAACATTAAGTTTATAAAGAAAGTAAAAATTAACAAAGAAGTAAAAAACAAGAAAGGTAAAAAGATAATTATAAAAAAAATAAAAGTTGGTGGTTGGTCTCTCAATAAAAACTTTGATTATATAAAATCACTTCGTGACTTATTGATTGAATCTAAGTTTTTACAGAGAAGTGAAATTTTAAAAAGATTTAGAAATACTGGAAATATAAAATTGTTTATTATTTCTGGCATTTTTATTAAAGATGATGAAACAAATATAGATTTGCTTATTGTGGGAGATAATTTAAAGCGTGGGATTATTGAGCACACGCTCCAACAGATAGAATCTGAAATAGGCAAAGAATTGCGTTACGGCGTACTCGAAACACAGGAATTCACTTATCGCCTAAATATGCATGACAAGTTTATACGGGATATTCTTGATTATTCGCACGAGCGTTTAATAGAAAAAATCAAGATTGAATAAGGTAAAATTGTCAGCAAAAAGAGCCTTAAATGGGCTTTTTTGCTATCCACACATAGGGACCAAAAAGGCCCTTAAAATGTTATTATTAGTACAACTTTAAAGGGTCGAATTTTTAAAGTTTTTGTCCCGCAAGGCGGGGCAAAAATCCAGCACCCTTAAAATCCATATAGTTCAAACTATAATTTCTTTTGACTCAGCTGATTAAAAGAGGTTTTGAGAATTATATAATCAAAAGGTGCTGGATGAAGTTGAGTGTAAACACTCACTTCATTATGCATAAGAACTTTATTAGTTAACAATCCAGCTTTATTGCTGGTCCGCCTTCGCTAAGGGCGGAGACGGAAAAACATATATGGTATTACAAACATGGGGGCAGGTGCTAGCGGAATCATTCCAAAACCTTTGGGTTGGAGTGGTTGGTTTTGTACCGGGTCTAATTGTGGCAATCCTTATCTTCGTAATAGGATGGATTGTCGCCTCAATAGTTGGTCGCGTAGTCGCGCAAATTATAGGAGCACTCAAACTTGATACGGCGCTTAAAAGCGCTGGACTTGATGCGGTGCTTAAGCGAGCAGGGATGGATCTCAACTCAGGTGTTTTCATTGGAGAATTAGTCCGATGGTTCATCATTATCGTTTTCCTTATTGCATCTCTTCAAATCGTAGGCCTTACTCAAGTCAATGAATTTTTGAAGAATGTAGTGCTCGGCTATTTGCCGAATGTAATAGTAGCAGCCCTTATCCTGCTTGTTGCCGGCGTAGTTGCTGACGCTATGCAAAGAGTAGTGACAAGTTCGGCCAAAGCGGCGCGAGTAAGCTCTGCCGGTCTTTTAGGCGGTGTCGCGCGCTGGTCAATTTGGATTCTCGCGCTTATTACTGCGCTTTCACAATTAGGTATCGCTCCTGCATTTATGCAGATTCTCTTTACCGGTCTTGTAGCAATGCTTGCCCTTTCAGGCGGTCTTGCTTTTGGATTAGGCGGGAAAGAAGCAGCTGCTCGTTATTTAGAGCATCTTCGCGAAGATATTTCGAACCGCGGATAATTTTTATCCCTTGGTTTAAATAAACAAAAAACCCCGCATTTTGCGGGGTTTTTTGTTTTATTAAAACACTAGAATAAGCTTATTTAACAAGGGGGTTGACATCTTTTTTCTTTTATATATACTATCTGAATCTAAATATGTTTATCACGAACAAACCTAAAAAGCGGTAAAAGGCACTCCGAGGTTTCTCGTAATGTCCAAACCGCCGACAAGCGGTTTTTTTAATTAAAAATATTTAGATGTTGATCGTTGAAAAATAACCCCAGCACTAACTTTGGTCTTGCTATAATTAAAGTATGTTCTATATGTATGTACTTGAAGATGATAGCGGAGAGCTATATTTTGGTTCGACAAACAATTTAAAGAGACGACTTTCTGAACATAATAATGGTTGTAGTCGTACCACAAAAAATAAAAAAATTTCACTAATTTATTATGAAGCGTATCGAGCAGAAGCAGATGCGCGACGTAGAGAAAACCAAATGAAATATCACGGGCAAGCGAAACGACAGCTAAAAGATCGTATTCGTGAAAGTCGTCGAGACCAAAGTTAGTGCTGGGTAAATCCTGTCACCTGCACGTTTATTATTCCAATTTAACCCGCCTTGCGGGATATTCTGGGGTCTTTTCTTGTGTAGTGGAGACAGACGAAGAAACTCAAATTATTTTTTATGAGCTAAAAAATAATTTGATGTCAGCCCAAGGCCGAGCGGTCGGATAGGGCGGACAGAAAACAAAATAAACCCTGTTGATTGTAGACAGGGACAGAAAATTCCATTTTGTGTTGTAAGCATAAAATGGGAAACCCAGCACTAACTTTGGCCTTGCTATAATCAAGATATGTACTATATGTATGTACTCGAAGATGATGGTGGGGAGTTATATTTTGGTTCAACTAATGATTTAAAGCGACGGCTTTCAGAACATCGTCGCGGTGATAGTAGAACCACAAAAAATAAAAAAGTTTCACTTATTTATTACGAAGCATATAAATCAGAATCAGACGCGCGACGTAGAGAAAATCAGATGAAATATCACAGTCAGGCGAAACGACAACTGAAAGATCGTATTCGTGAAAGCCGTCGAGGCTAAAGTTAGTGCTGGGAAAAGTGGTTTTTAAATTTCCTGATAGGAAATTATAAGAGCATATGGTGGATGCC
>CAYIKU010000027.1:0-5703 GCA_964364185.1 uncultured Candidatus Saccharibacteria bacterium | reverse complement strand
AAAAACTAAAATCTAATTGTTCCTAAAAAGCGATTAAATTTTAAGTAATTTTGTATTTATTTTAGTTCTCTTGTTAAGGCCGAAAGAAGAATATCCAGTTTCATTGTGGCTACGGCACATACGCGGTCTGCTCCACCATAGTAGACATAAAGAAGTCCGTCACGCAAGACTATGCCACATGGAAAAACAACGTTGTTTACCAAACCAATTTTTTCGTATTCTTCCTCCGGCTCAAAAATCGGGTCCGACGACCGCGCCAGAACCACCGCCGGGTCTTTAAGGTCAAGGAGTGCCGCTCCAATACGATATGTGTGATGGACTCTTGAAATAGCGTGGTAAAGAAGAAGCCACCCTTTTTTTGTTTTTATTGGCGGTGCTGTAATACCAACCTTTACGCTATCCCAAGCCTGCGGTCGCGGACCTAATATTCGAATACATCTATTGACTTTATTTTTAGTAAAATCAAGTGAATCAAGATAATCACAGCAAATGTCCGTGCCGATACGGTGAAGAATGAGATATTTTTGTCCAATCTTCTCCGAGAGAATGCAAGCATCCTTATCGTCAACATCACGGGGAGTGATGAGTTGTGGCGGCGACCAATTGAAGCTATAATTTTGGAAATCTTTTTCCAAAATTGATGTTACGGCGACCCGAGGAGGCCCGATACCATCAAAAGCCGTGTAACACATGTAGATGCGGTCATCGATTTTCGTTATACGCGGGTCTTCACACCCGGAATTATTTCCTTCTATTTTTTTCATCTCAAACGATTCGCGCGGTACATATATTGGTTCAGTAAGTCTCTTTTTAATAGTGACTCCGTCCTCGGTTGTAGCATAACCGATAGTTGATGTGTTGCCGGAAGAGACAGCTCGGTAAAAAAGGTGTGTCGTACCATTTAATTGAATGGCTCCGGGGTTTAATGTCGCTTTGTCTTCCCAGGCATGTTCTTTATTCGGAGTTATGATGGGATTCCCTGTAAACCTCTTGAGGTGCCAATCGGGGGCGGTTTGGGGAGTTATGGTTGAAATCAAATCAGTAAGACTCATTTTGGCGCGACAGCCGGTAGTATCCGCCGCTCCATAGAAAATCTGGAGTGTATCGCCATCAAGAAGCGTGCCTGACGGGAAAACTACATTACCGACATATCCGGTAAGCTCATAGGGTTCTTGGGGTACGAGAATAGGGCCACGCGTTCGTCCGATAATTTTTCGGGGGTCGCTTAAATCCAAGAGAAGCGCTTCTATTCCAAACACTCGCGGGGCGTTTGTCGGATTGAAAAAATAATTCTGAATATGCGAATAAATAAGAAGCCATCCATACTTTGTTTTTATCGGCGGGGCTCCCACTTCTACATGGTCATATTGGGAACGCCTAGGATTAATCTCATACTGGTCGAGTCGTGATTCGAAACCGTCCCATGTACTATTTGACCAAAGATTTTCGATTTTATCTGTTTGTACTATTACCATTTTGGCGGGTGGTATATCGGTATGGGCGGTAAGAATTGCCGTTACTTTGCCATCAATACGCTCAGGGAAAAGTGCCATGGCCTTGGCGTTGAAAGGAGTAACCAAGTGGCGCTCCTCCACTTTCTTTAAATCGGCAGAAATCGCCATCGCCACTTTAATGCCTGACGCTTCAAACGGATATTTTGAGAGAGCGGTATAAAATGTGTAATACAAACCTTCAAAGTGCGTGACGCGTGGATCTTCACAACCAAACCGTTCCCATTCTTCTTCCGGCACAATGAATGGCGCGTGTTTCTCGAAATGTTTATCGTCAAAACTTTCCGCCACTCCAATGATTGACCTCTGGCTTGGACTCACCAGCGAATCGTGAAGGGACATTGCCCGGTAAAGCAAATACGTGGTACGCCCACGCTTAACCGGAGACGGGTTGAATGTCGCGAATCCTTCCCAATGATGTTCATTAGAGGGAACCAGAATCGGGTTATGAGAAGAGCGTTTTACGACGTACATAAATTATTTTATTTTTTTCCTATATATGCTTTTATTGTTTTTTTACCGCTTACCGCAAGCGCAATAGAACGCATACAGCCATCGTCAATATCTCCATTCATCTTTTTAAGGCCTTTTCTTGCCCTAGTGCTACCAGTCAATATAATTGGTAGCAAGTATTTTTCTTTTTGAATTATGGAAAGAGAATTTTTCAAAATACCTGGTATTGCCATCCGTGAACGCCTGGAAAGTTGTCCTGATTTTTCTTGAAGCGCTCGTGCAACTAAACGCCCTGTTTCTTCAAGCGAACCGCGAGTCCACGCAAGGCGCAGTCCCCCTGCTTTCTTCCAAACACCAACTTCGTTTGTCTTAACAATTCCCATATACCACTGCATTTTTTTATATGCCTTAAAGCGTTTTACATCCATTCCTTTTATAATCATATCAAGCATCATCTCTGGCAATTTCATAATAACCATTTTAACTTTAACTAATTGCTTAAAATACTCCAATTCATTTGTCGTTTTAACCCCCTTTTTAAAATATTTTTGATGTGCTATATAGTCTGAAATAACAAAACATCGCTTTACCTCCATTGGTTTAACTTTTCTTAACAATTTCATATTTTGATTACACGGTATATTGAAGCCTTTGAAATTTAACTGTTGAGCATAAAAATTAGGCTATTGGCGTGGTATCCACCGAAAACACGGCGTGCTCGTTACTCTTTAACTTACGAATAAATTCCCGCAAATTCGCTTGGGCCACGGCAACATGCTTGTCACCACCGCCGTAATAAAGAAAAAGAGTTCCGTCTTTAACGACCGCCCCGCTAACATATATGATTCCCGGCTTCCAGTCGTTTTCATACCATTCGTTGGGTTCAAGCACGGGATAGGATGAGCGATAAAGAATTTTTGTCGGTTCATCAAGGTCAAGCAAAAGCGCTCCGACCTTGTAGCGACTGGGGTCGTCCTTGTCCATGGCGTGATAAAAAAGAAGCCAGCCGTCTTCGGTTTTTATCGGCGGGGCGGCAGCGCTACGCGTTCGGTTGTGCCAGGCAACTATATGGTCCGGTAAGGTGTGCGGGTCCGGGGCGTCTTGCTGGGAAGGCGCTTGAGACATATCGAGCTTGTCCATGTACGCAATATGAACCCGGGAAGAATCTCCCTTGTCCAAATTATGAAAGACCGCGAATTTACCGTGAATTTTTTCTGGGAAAAGAACCCAGTTTTTCTGTCTATCACCGGGGCGCGAGAGATAGGCGAAGTCGCTCCAGGCCCAATTTGCGCGCGAAATGTCTTCTCCAAGAATTGAAGTAAAAGCGACGCGCATAGAGTTCCATCCGTTAAACATATTGAATGTTAAATATACGCGCTCATCAATCTTGACGGCCCGCGGGTCTTCACATCCTCCCCATCCACCGCCTGAAACGTACATGGCCGTGTCGTAGGTTAACCGCGCGGGAGAAGTATAAGGATGATGGTCTTTCGCTTCCGCAAAATTTTCCGTCACATAGACGGGATAAGGAAGTCTTTGATCGAAATGGATACCGTCTTTACTTGAAGCATACCCGAAACGCGATATGCCGTCGTGCCCGAGAGCGCGATAAAAAAGATGTATGCGTCCATCGTGTACGACCGCGGCAGGATTGAAAACCGCCTCCGATTCCCAGAATAAATGCGGTGTTGGTTTAATAATGGGATTACCCTCAAATTTTTTAAATACTCTAGGTGCCGCTTTTTTTCTTTTAAATAGCTTTTCTGGGGTCTTGCGCTTAACTGTCTTCTTACTCACCCGCGCGCTAGCTATAACCTTTTTTACAAGTGGTTTTTTCTTTTTTTCTTTAGTTTTTTTTGTTTTCATCCCGTTAGAAGTTAATTTCGTAAAAATCTCTTAATCCTAAACAAGGCCACAGGGCGCTTCGCTTACCTACTACAGTGGACATATTGACTTCAGGTGAACTTCTAATGGGATTAAGATCGGCCATATTTATCTTCAATACGAACAATATCATTTTCGTCGAAATCTCCGCGCGCTATTTCAAGAAATTCCACATCATCATTTAAGGCAGAAACGCGATGCGAAACGGCTACGGGCACAGTGAATTCATCGCCGGGGCGGGCATGAGTTGATGTTTCCCCTATAATCACTTCGGGCATACCTTTGAGAATTCTCCAAAATTCTTCTCGTTTCTGGTGATACTGCAAACTAAAACTTTCGCCATGCTTTACGGTAATAATTTTCACGGTAACCGCTTCCCCGCTTGCAAATTGACGAAATTCTCCCCATGGACGCTTCTCGGTAAATGGATCCTTCTTAGACATAATTAGTATTGTACTTCACTGTTATTTATTTACCAGCAACTTGCGAATAAATCTCTTGGTGTCGCCTATACCGGGGTCAGAAACCGATACAACTTTTATCCCCAGAGAAATAACCGAAGCGTCGTTCCCGCCCGAAAATAGAGCGTCCCCCACAAATAACATCTGTTCCGGTTTGAGATTAAGATATTCCATTACTTTTTTAAGACCATAAGCTTTGTCAATTCCCTTTTTGGTCACATCTATAGAAGTTGCCCCGCCGATGCTTACGGAAAACGAATGAAGATAACGGCGCAAAATTTCCGCAATTTTCTCCCTCTTTTTGAAATCCGGATCCCATTCTTTTTTTAGTAAAAGCGGGGCATCGCTTCCCAGCCCGGAAAATGTCACTTCCGCGCTTCTATCCTCAATCAAGACGCCGTATATTTTATCCGGTTTTTGATAACCGCCTTCGGCCAGGGATTTTTCAAAAGCATCAAAAATAGTTTTTTTCTCGTCTTCCGTAAGTTCTTGATGATACACCCGGCGCCAATTATCGTTATATTCGTACAAGCTGGCCCCGTTGGTCGGTAATAGATAAAGATTTTTGAGCATTTCCGGCGGGCATATAAGATGTTTTAAAAACTGTTTTTCAAATTGCTCGTATGAAGCACCGGATACAACAGCAACTTTTTTTATTCGCAAAAGTTCACTCAAAAGAGATGACATTTCTCCGTCAAGTGGCACCTTGCTCTCCGAAAGAGTTTGGTCTAAATCAAACACAATTATTAAAGCGGATTCCATTGGACTCATTATACAACGGGTACTAGATATATCTTTCTATTTTTGTTTATCAACTACCTAATCTCGTAAATCACATCCTTGCGTTCCACCACGATTTTCCATTTATTGCGTTTTGCGTGTTTAAATAATTTCGCGTTTGGGTTAAAACAAATCGGTGTTTCTACCGATTCAAAAAGCGGAATATCGCTTTCGGTATCGCCTACTCCAATTGAGCCAATAAGAGTCAGGTTTTCTTTCTCAACTGCCCGTTTGACGATATTAGCTTTGTTGCTAATAATATGTTCTTCAAGTTTTTTGCCGGTAAATTTGTCATTAGGTCCAATTTCCAAAAGGTTCCCGTATACCTTGTCAAAACCGAGTCCTTTGCAAAATTTTTCGGCTATTCCTTTTGGCGAGTGGGTAATGGCAAGCAAAAAATATTTTTTCTTTTTTAGTTCAGCAACTAAATCGCGCGTATAACGATATGTATGGTTTTGGTAGCGCTCTATTACGATTTTTGATGCGTCAGCAAAGTCAGTATAATGAACACCTTTTATGTGGTACATAAAAGTTTTTACTACAGCCGTAATATAAGCGCTGTAATCCCCTTTTCGCGTAAGCCAAAGTTTGTATTCTTTTTCGTATTCCTTGCG
>CAYIKU010000026.1:5254-7118 GCA_964364185.1 uncultured Candidatus Saccharibacteria bacterium | reverse complement strand
TTTTTATTACATAATTTATTCCTCGAAGGAGGTGCCAATTGAAACCATATACAGATGCTCATGTACCGAGCTATTTTTGCGCGCTCATGGTAATGAGATTAATCGATGGAAAAATTGAAGGTTTAGTAATTAATTGCCACAAAAAAAGTGGCAGGCCTAAAATGAAATGGCCCGGAGGGGGCAACGAAGAAGGGGAAAAACCCTTTCTTGACATAATGAAAACTGTTCGCCGAGAGGCCCGCGAAGAGCTTGGTGTAGAGATAAATCTTGATGACCAAACTCTTGCTGGCAGGTGTATTTTTATCCACGAACTCGGATTTCATAAAAGATTTTTTTTTCTTATTTCAGAAGATGAAATTTCTGGTGAACTTCGGGTGGTTGAAAAAGATGACGGTGATGAAATCCTCTCTATTCCGTTTTGGGTTGAAGCCACTTACCTTTGCGAGATAGTTTTCCCGTCCCATAAAATTGCATTTCTTATGGGTCTCCACCTTATTTGCAGGTGGTATCGGCCAGCGATGGAAAATTATTATCAAATTTTGTTTGAGGAAAAAACGATACACTCGATTACAAATTGTACTTAACTGTTTCTACTTGGACAGTTAAAAAGCGAGACTTCCAGTCTCGCTTTTTCCTTGATATTTTTTAATAATAAGATATACTGACGAAACTATGGTTATACGAATGAGACATACCAGGGCGCATACCGCCAATCGAAGATCGCACCACGCTCTTAAAAGAGTAAACCTCTCCCTTTGCGAGAAATGCGGTTCACCGAAAGAAAACCATAAAATGTGCTCGGCTTGCGGTACTTATAAAGGGCGCGAGATTGTTAATGTGCTCAAAAAAATAGAGAAAAGACAGGCAAAGGCGAAGAAGAGTAAGGAAGCTAAATAGATTTTTTAGATTTTTGATATAATAAAAATTAGCTGGTGTTGATTAAATTAAACACTAAAAGCTGAAGAATAATGGCAAATAGGCACCTTTCAAGATCGGTAGTGATGCAGACACTCTTTGAGTGGGATTTCAACCACGTTAACGGAGTTGCTGTAAAAGGAATTGAAAAGATTTCCCAGATATTAGGGCGTAATGCCAAAGAATTCACTCCCGGTATGGGGGATTTTTCATTTATGGAAAATCTCACCAAACAAATTTTGGAAAAACAAAAAACGCTTGATGACATTATTACAAAAGCTGCGCCGGATTGGCCTATTGAAAGAATCTCAATTATAGACAGAAATATTTTGCGAATCGGACTGTATGAACTTCTTTTTTCCGATAGAGGAGAAGTTCCGCCAAAAGTAGCCATTAACGAAGCCATTGAGCTGGCAAAAACATTCGGCGGAGAGAATAGCGGTAAATTTATCAACGGAGTTCTAGGAGCGGTTTACAAAGAAATCGGCGAACCGCAGAAAGATGAAACGGGCGCGAAAAAAAAAGATGGCAATCAAGGACTTGATCTTTCAAAAATCCCCCTTGAAAAATTAGGCGGGGCAGTGGTATATTCTCGTCACGAAAAGCAAGTTTATTTGGCGCTCGTGCACGACATTTTCGGACACTGGACTCTTTCCAAGGGGCACATTGCTCCGGAAGAGGACGAAGGTATTGGGGTGGCGCGTGAAATAAAAGAGGAATTGGGTATTGATATTACTATTAAGGAAAAATTAGGCGAGAACGAATATGTGGCATCGCATCCGGAAAAAGGCAAAATCAGAAAGCATGTATCGTATTTTTTGGTTGAAGCGTCTTATCAAAAACTTACCTTAAAAAATTCCGGCGGGCTAGATGATGCTAAATGGTTTGGAATGAATGAGATTGTAGACCTTAAAATTTACAACGATATTTTGCCGATTATTACTAAGGG
>CAYIKU010000026.1:0-5154 GCA_964364185.1 uncultured Candidatus Saccharibacteria bacterium | reverse complement strand
CCATGATTGATTTCTCAAAATTTGAAAAAAAAGTCGGTGTAAAATTTAAAAACAAAACTCTTTTGAAGCAAGCTTTTGTGCACCGTTCTTATATAAACGAAAACCCTAAAACGGGGATTAATCACAATGAACGACTTGAATTTTTAGGAGACGCAGTGCTTCAGCTCGTCGTTACTGATTATTTGTATAAAAAATACGAGGACAAAACAGAGGGAGATCTGACTTCCTACAGAGCTTCTTTGGTAAATGCCAATACCATCGCTTCGGTTTCTTCAAAACTCGGGATGAATGAATATCTGCTTCTTTCCAAAGGCGAAGCCAAAGATACAGGTAAAGCCAGACAATATATTTTAGCCAATACTTATGAGAGTTTTATCGGGGCGCTTTATATGGATCAGGGATATGACAAGGCGGAAAAATTTATTGCCAAATCTCTATTTGGCGAGATTGAAAAAATTATAAAGGAGGGTTTATACAAAGACGCAAAAAGTTTAGTGCAAGAAAAGGCGCAGGAATACGAGAGCGTTACTCCCGCATACAAGGTGATGAAAGAAACAGGCCCCGATCACGACAAAATTTTTATCGTAGGAGTTTATTTTGGGGCGGAATTAGTAGCGGAAGGCTCCGGCAAATCAAAACAAGAAGCTGAACAAAAAGCGGCAAAATCCGCCCTTGAAGTGAAGGGTTGGTAGATGAACTATATTTTAATTGGAAAGAAAATAAAATAGCCGGCGATTCGTGCGAATCGCCGTCTGTAAATCCAAGTGCGGTTAATAAAACTCATACATCGTGAGTGATTCAGTGCTCATTTCCACGACTTTTCTTATTTTTAAATTCGTTAATTCAGCTAGCATTATGGCCATATCGCTGACGAACGACGCCGAATAATTTCCAAATACAAATTTATCATCGCCACCTGAAAAATACAATCTTTTATTTGACCTGAAAAAAGACAATGTTATAAACCCACTTTGAATATGATGGAAAAAAACCCTATCTCTCGCTTTTATTTTTGTTTTTTTACCCGTTACCAGATTATGTTTGTTTGCCAGAAACATAATTTACCTCCTTTTTTGTATTTAATTTGAATTAACAACCTTTTTTAATAGTATCATTATATTGTAAACATGTCAAATCAAACTTCACGGCTTATTTGCGGTTTAAATTTAGTTAAAAAACTTCATACTTAATATTAAATACTGTATACTTTATACTAATTTTTATGTTAAAACGCCTAGAACTTTCCGGGTTTAAATCATTCGTAAAGAAAACTCCACTTGAGTTTTCTCAAAAAATTACCGCTATTGTCGGGCCGAACGGTTCCGGCAAATCAAATATCGCCGAAGCGATCCGTTTTGTGTTGGGAGAACAGTCTATGAAATCTCTAAGGGGTAAATCCGGAACAGATTTAATTTTCAAAGGTTCTAAAAATTTAGGAGCGCTTGGGCGCGCCAACGTGGCTATAGTTTTTGACAATAAAAAAAGATCGTTTGGGAAACACGAAACCGGAGAAAGCGGGATAAATCTTGATTTTGACGAAATAATAATTTCCCGCGAAGTTTACGGCGACGGCTTGAATCATTATTTAGTAAACGGTTCGCAGGTGCGATTGAAAGATATTTTAGAAATTTTAGCTCCTCTTAATATCGGTTCGTCCGGCCACCACATAATTTCGCAAGGTGAAGCAGACAAAATTTTAAATGCCTCAATAAAAGAGCGCAAAGAAATGATAGAAGATGCGCTTGGGCTTCGCATCTATCAATATAAAATTTTAGAGAGTGAACGTAAACTTGGGAAAACGAATGAGAATATTAAAGAAGCCGAGAGTCTCCGTCGCGAACTTGCTCCACACATTATGTTTCTAAAGAAACAGGTGGAGAAAATTGAAAAAGCGCGTGAGATGCGCGAAGAACTGAAGGGCATTTACCTTGAATATTTCAAAAGGGAAAATACGCGCCTGAAAGATGAAAAAGAAAAATTAAAACACGCGTCGTCTGTCCGTAAAGAGCTCGGAGCGCTTGAAGAAAAATTAAGCGCGCTTAAACGAGAACTGTCATTATCGCCAGAGAGCGTTGCCTCGGAGCGGGACGCGCGGGAATCGGATACCATACTTCAGCAGATTCGCAATAAAAAAGACGAGTTATCGCGAAGAGTTGGGCGCCTAGAAGGAATTATTGAGCTTGAAGACGAGCGGGCTAAAGAAATAAAAGGGCAAGGAACTTTGGCTCTTACTACTATTAATTTTTCAGAAGTTAAAGCATTCGGGGGAAAACTGATTTCTCTTGCCGAAGAAGCTCTTAAAAAGCGCGACAGCGGATTCTTTGAATATGCCCTTGGTGAAATAAAATCCCTAGTATCGCGTTTTATCGCCGAGAAAGAAGAAGAAGGAAGCGCAACGCAAAAAGAAGAAAAAATATTAAATAAAATCGCGGAGCTTAAAAAAGAGAGCGCGGGCGCGATAGAAGAATTATCCATATTAGCGCTTCAAGAGGAAAAAATAGTCAAAAAAATAACTCAGTCAAAAAGAGAGTTGGAAGAAGCCAAGGAAACCTTTCGCGACAAAGAACGCTCGTTTTTTGAACTCTCTTCCAAGCGAAGTGAACTTGCCTCTCAAGTCGGGGTATTTGCCATACAAGAAGAAAAATTTCGTTTCGAAGAAGAAGATTTTAAAAGGGAAATGGATGAAGCACTAGTGCTTGTAGGTGAAGAGGTGAATAAATACCAACTGCATATTCTGGGCGAGGAGGACAATTTATTGGATGGTGGAGGGCAAGAGGCGCGCCGAAAAAAGATTGAAAGAATTAAAATTAGACTTGAAGACGCAGGCATCGGCGGGGGAGACGATGTTTTGAAAGAATACGAAACAACAACAGCTCGCGACAAATTTTTAGAGAGCGAACTTACAGATTTAAAACAAAGCAAAATTTCCCTAGAAGAGCTTATGACTCAACTTAAGGAAAAATTAAGTGCGGAATTTAAAGAAGGCATCTTAAAAATAAATGCGCAGTTTAGCGAATTTTTTAAATTGATGTTTGGCGGTGGAACATCAAGTCTTTCTTTAATCAAAAAAGAAAAACGCAAATATAACGCGGAAGAAGAAGATGAACTTTTTGATGAAGAAGAAAAAGAATTTGAAGAGGGTATTGAAATAAATGTTTCCTTACCGCAGAAAAAAATTAAGGATTTAAATATGCTTTCCGGCGGGGAGCGCGCTCTTACTTCAATCGCGCTTTTATTCGCCATTTCTCAAGTTAATCCCCCGCCATTTTTAGTACTTGATGAAACTGATGCCACACTTGACGAAGCTAACTCACGCAAGTACGGAGACATGCTTGAAACTCTTTCCAAATTTTCAAATCTTATTGTGATTACCCACAATAGAGAAACAATGTCGCGGGCAAATGTTTTGTACGGCATCACAATGGGCGCCGACAGCGTTTCGCGAATTCTTTCCGTTAAATTTGATGAGGCGACCAGTTACGCAAAATAAAAATAAATCTATAATTAACAAATTAATCACTAACAACAAAACATGCTATAGCATGTTTTGTTGTTAGTGTGCGGAAAACAAAAAGCCCTCGCGAGCGGGGGCTTTTCAGAACTTAGGCTAAGTAGCCGGGGAGAGGCTTCATTCCTCTTTGTAGAAATATTGCATATCATAGCTAAGATGATGCCACTTTTCTCTCCTCTTGAGGTTTCTTCTCGCTTCTTGACGGACCTCTTTGAGGTCTTGGCTTCGTGTGAATTCGAAGAACTTACCGTAAAGGTGTTGCGCCGCCTCCTTGTCGCTTGAGAGGAAGGAGATTGCGGAATCTTCCTGCCAAAATTCATCATCGTCTCCGCTTGTATCGATATCCTCGAAGCCAATCTCAATAACGACGATCTTGCCTTTGAAAACCGTCAGCATTTGAAACCTCTGTTGCCGATCATGGCGCGGCTGATTGAGGTCGGTGCATCCATATTTCTTACCGCCCCTTAAAATATCGTGCATTAGATCTTTCAAAAAACGCCCGATAAGAACCGCCATCAAGGGTATAAGGACAAAATCGTCAAAATTTTTAATTTCGTCCAAGTGCTCTTTGAGACAAGTGGTACTAATCCTCAAGTTGCCGTTCATTTTGTTCTCCTCTGATTAAGTGGAATCTCTCTAAAACCTATTCCCTTTGAGGAAAAAAGTCAAATAAATTTATAATCAATGGTTTTTTTTGCCATGTCGGCGGACACAACCTTAAATTTTACCGAGTCGCCCAGTGTAAATGTTTTTTTAGTCCGCTCACCAATAATGCGGTAATTTTTTTCGTCAAAAATATAATAGTCATCTCCCAAATCGCGCAATTTTACCATTCCTTCGCACTTAGTCTCTTTTTCTTCAACATAAATACCCCAATCTGTAAGACTGGAAATAATGCCGTCAAAAGTTTGTCCTATGCGCGAGGACATATATTCCACTTGTTTATATTTAATTGAGGCGCGCTCGGCATCAGCCGCCTCTTTCTCGCGTTGAGAAGCATAACTGCACATTCCTTCGTACAAATGCCATTCGCTTTCTTTTATTTTTTTTCCACTTAAATATTCTTCAAGCAACCTGTGAACCATAATATCCGGATATCGTCTAATGGGAGATGTGAAGTGGGTGTAATGTTCAAATGCTAGGCCGTAGTGCCCGATATTTTTTATAGAATAGACGGCTTTGGCCATAGAACGAACCACGGCCGTTTGAATCGTTTCTTTTCCCGGTTTTCCTTCCAAACTTCGT
Organism: uncultured Candidatus Saccharibacteria bacterium; assembly: GCA_964364185.1. Taxonomy (GTDB): domain Bacteria; phylum Patescibacteriota; class Minisyncoccia; order Phycocordibacterales; family VMEP01; genus JAUYLU01. The sequence continues at coordinate 398 of CAYIKU010000026.1, read as the reverse complement.
ATCAACTTATTTAATTCCCCGGAATCAACAATACCGTCTTTTTGTTTCAATTTATAGCCCAAGCTTTTGAGAAAAAGTGTCAGGTCAATCATTCTGTCCCTGTCCGGATTGTCATGAATTCTGTATACAAAAACCGTTTCATTTTCTATTTTTGAAACAAATTGCGCCACTTTTTTATTAGCGAGAAGCATAAATTCTTCAATTAGCTTATTCGTATCTCCGCGCGTTTTTTTGTAGACGCTGATTGGTATGCCATCATCATCAAGCACGAATTTAATTTCCTCCTGGTCCATAGAGATTGCTCCCGCCAAAAATCTTTCCTCCGTTAATTTTTTAGCCAGCGTATTGAGTATATTTAATTCACGATAAAAAACACCCGTCTTTTTATCCAATATTTC
>CAYIKU010000025.1:0-7399 GCA_964364185.1 uncultured Candidatus Saccharibacteria bacterium | reverse complement strand
CGGCCGACTTTCGGGCCAGATATTTTAGATTCTGATAAAGCCTGCTCCGCATTGCCAATAAGAGATGTTTCATCTTTTTTTTCTTGGAGTGTCCCGCTCCCTTTTTCAAATTTAATTCCTTCCGCTCCCTGCCCTACGCTTCTGATGAGCGATGTCAGTTGTTGTGAAAAACTTTTCTGCATTTCTTTAAATAAATGAAGCCCTTCTTTTTTGTATTCAACCAAGGGGTCGCGTTGGCCGTAGGCGCGAAGATTCACGGAACTTCTCATGTATTCCATCGCTTCCAAATGCCCGACCCACATCAAATCCATCACTTGAAGAGAAGCTTTGCGGATAAAATCATAAAAAGTATCTTCACCTAAAAGACCCTTCTTCCCATTAATCTCTTTTTCAATAGTTTCGTCTTCTATTGAAAATTCTTTCAAAAATTCGTCCATATACTCGCGGTCGCCAAATAAAAATTTTCTTCTTTTTTCGTAAATACTCTTGCGTTGTTGATTCAAAACATCGTCGTATTCCAGTACATGTTTTCTGGCATCAAAATTAAATCCTTCAATTTTTTCCTGAGCGCTTTCAAGAGCGCGTGATATCAGTTTTGTCTCTATCGGCTGGTCCTCCGGTATGCCGAAACGCCCCATCATATTTTTAACAGTATCAGAAGCAAATACGCGCATTAAAGTATCTTCCAGAGAAACGAAAAATTGCGTTTCGCCAGGGTCGCCTTGCCGGCCGGAACGCCCGCGAAGCTGATTATCTATGCGCCTAGCTTCGTGGCGCTCGGTGCCGATAACAAAAAGACCGCCGAGCGCTTTCACGGTTTCATACTCGCCCTCTCCCACGGGCTGTCCGCCTAGTTTTATGTCAACACCTCGCCCGGCCATGTTGGTGGCTATAACCACGCCTCCCTTTCGTCCCGCTTGTGCAATAATTTCTCCTTCTTTTTCGTGATTCTTGGCGTTCAGCATTACATGAGGAATTCCCTCGCGCGAAAAATGTGCTGAAAGAAGTTCGTTCTTCTCTATTGAAACGGTGCCGATAAGAATCGGTTGGCCTTTTTTATGAAGCTCTTTAACTCTTTCTACCAACGCGGTAATTTTCCCTTTTTCGTTCTGGAAAATAAGGTCGTTGTGGTCGGTGCGGTTGCCTTCGCGGTTCGTGGGAATGACTACCGTTTGAAGCCCGTAGACTTTCAGAAATTCTTCCGCGCTGGTAAGAGCGGTACCGGTCATGCCGGAAAGCGTTTTATACATGCGGAAATAGTTTTGAAAAGTGATGGATGCGAAAGTGCGCGATTCTTGCTGGACCGCCACATTCTCTTTGGCTTCAACCGCCTGATGAAGCCCTTCCGACCATCGGCGCCCGGGCTGGAGACGGCCGGTAAACTCATCCACAATTACCACTTCGCCGTCTTTCACCACATAATCCTTATCGCGAACAAAAAGAGCTTTAGCGCGCACGGCCGTTTCCAAATGATGGACATATTTAATCCCCTTTTCTGTATAAATATTGGAAATTCCCAAAAGTTTTTCCGCTCGCTCTATTCCTGCGTCTGTGAGCGTGGCGGCTCTCATTTTTTCGTCAACTTTGTAATCTTCTTCCAACTTTAATTTGCCTGCAATACCGGCAAATTTGGCATAAAGATTTTCGGAATCGCCCGATTGCGCCGAAATGATAAGCGGGGTCCTGGCTTCGTCAATTAAAATTGAATCTATTTCGTCAACTATCGCAAAATTAAATTCTCGTTGTACTAAATCTTCTTTATTGTAAGCGATATTGTCACGCAGATAGTCAAAACCGAACTCATTATTTGTGCCGTAAGTAATATCCGCTTCGTAAGCTTCTTTGCGAGAAACTGGACGCAAAAATTCATGCACAACCTTAAAAGAACCTAGGGTATCGCGTTCTTTGTCGCGTTCAGTATGGGTAGGGTCATAAAGATATGACGCTTCATGATTAAGCACGCCAACCGAAAGACCGAGAAAAGAATAAATTTGTCCCATCCACACTGCGTCTCTTCTGGACAAATAATCATTTACAGTTACAACATGCATGCCATAGCCCTCAAGTGCGTTCAAATATGCCGGAAGTGTGGCCACTAATGTTTTCCCCTCGCCGGTGCGCATCTCGGTAACATTCCCGCGATGAAGAGCTATTCCTCCCAAAAGTTGAACATCGTAATGACGCTCGCCCAATGTGCGACGCGCCGTTTCCCGCACCAAAGCAAATGCTTCCGGCAAAATTTCTGAAAGTGTTTTACCGGAACCAAGCTTGTTTTTTAAATCTAAAGTTTTAACTTTTAATGCTTCGTCGGGCAGTATTTTAAAGCCGTTTTCGAAAGCGTTTATTTCACCCACCAAGGGGGTAATTGACGATATTAGACGAGTGCTGTCGTCCCCAAAAAGCTTTGTAAATAAAGACATAGTGGAGTATATTTTAACACAAAAATCCCCGCGAGGGGGATTTTTGTGTTAAAAAGAAACTAAGAAGATTAGCTCTTCTTTGCTTTCTTTTTTGCAGCCTTTTTCTTTGCCATAGCTATGAAAGTTACTTGCTAACATCTCGTAATAATTTACGACCATTCCATCAACGCTTGCGCGGTGATGAAACTTAAAAAAAATTATTACGAAGTTCTATATTAATTATCGTACAACAGAAAAATAATACAATCGTTTTTTAAGTATAACTGTGGATAACTTTTTAAAAAATTAATTTAAAAATAAAAAATTATTCTTTCACAATTTCAACTTCAAACTCTAAATTAATTCTTGTTTTTTTGTAAACATCGCGCTGTATTTGAGAAGCGAGAGAAAAAATTTCTTGTGACGTTGCCCTGCCATGATTGACCAGCACAAGCGCGTGTTTGTCGTAAACTCCTGCGTCGCCCTTGCGATAGCCCTTCCATCCGCCGATGTGGTCTATCAGATAGACTGCCGAAAGTTTATATTTTAGAGACTTTTCTTTGCTGTAAACAATATCTGGGAATTTGGTTTTTAATCCCTCTAGAACTGCTCCATCTACGACCGGATTTTTGAAAAAAGACCCCGCGCTTCCAAGTTCTTTTAATCCCGGAAGTTTACTTTTGCGAATTTCAATTATCGCCGTGCGAATTTCTTTAACTGAAACAAGATTACTATCTTTTCCGCTAAAAAAATTCTTAATGTCACTATGAGAAATCATTGGATTCTGTTTTTCGGATAATAAAAAAGAAATTCCTATCACTATATAGCGTTTGCCTTCTGGTTTTTTAAAAATACTCGTGCGATATGCGAAACCGCAATCATAGTTTGAAATTTTTTTAATCGTCATCTCGTTCTTATCAAATACTTCTACATATTCAATGATATCGGAAACCTGGCGCCCATACGCGCCGATGTTTTGAATAGGCGCGGCGCCAACCGTTCCCGGAATATACGAGAGGTTCTCCAGTCCCCATAGACCGCGTTCAACCGTCATCTTCACAAAATCGTCCCACGACTCCCCTGCCGAGGCGAGAACACGAACAGTATTCTCATACACCGTTTCCGATTCAAAAATAATTCCCTTCATCTCCATTTTTATGACAAGGCCCGGGAAATCACCTACAAATAAAATATTGGAACCTCCGCCAATAACTAAATAAGGAAGTTTCTTTTCCTTTGCCCAGGAAACTGCTTTTGAAAGCCCTTGTACGTCTTTAACCGAAGTAAAAAAACGAGCCGGTCCGCCGACTCTTAGGGTTGTATATTCGGAAAGTAAAATATTTTTTTGCATCCCGTTAGAAGTTAAAAAATGAAACAATTTTACTAAAAATGAAGTCGTTAGGCGAATTCGCCTACATATTATTATGCAAGTATTAGATAATAACGAACTTCTAATGGGACTACCATCACCAGAATTATTCTCCAGGTTCGTGGCTAGCGGGAACGGACTCCAAAAACAAATGTCTTTTATGAGTGTCGCCGCTAGCCGCGAACATGGAAAACTAATGACAGTATACCTCCCTCCCTATAAACGCAAAACCCCGCCGAAGCGGGGCCTTACGCAGACATTCGTGTTTTTAACAGAACCGTTCAAAAACACTCATGGAGCCATACTAGCAGAAAGCTCATAAAATGTCAACTAAAAATTATTACTTCTTCCCACCTAAAAATCATAAACTAATAACTGTCAACTAAAAACTAACCCTCAAGGATTCCTCCCCGCTTCAATCTCTTTAATAAAATACTCTCCCTGTACCTTGAACTCCGGTTTAAGCTCTATTGATTTTCTCAGCTCGGCAATAGCTCCTTGGCGCTGCCCTAGTTTCAAATACGAAGCAGCTAACGCCACATGATAGTCTGCGTTATTGGGGTCGTTTTTAACCCTAATCTGCCAAAGAGAAGCTACTTTGCCGTATTCACCACGAAAGGCGTAGGCATTAATAATTCTATCGTCTGGAATAAGCATAGTACCGTAAATTGGTAAAATTAATTCTTCGGCTAATTTATCATCTCCGGCGTAAAGCGCCACTAACCCATAAAGAAATTGCGCTTCCCTGAAATTTTTCTCTTCATTATAAGCTTCCCCTACAACCTGAAGCGCTTTATTATAATCTCCCTTTCCCAAATAAGATGCCCCTATCTCAAATAAAATTTGCTGTTTTTTGGGAGAAAGCTCCTGGGCGCGCGAAAGATGTTTTAACGCTTCGTCATAAAGACCAAATTTGTTTAGGAATGAACCAAAAAAAAGTTCGTATCGGGCGTCTTTCGGATTTTTTTTAATTTGGATAAGCATTTCTTTCTGGGTAATATCAAAAAATTTCTGTTTTATTTCTTGGAACACATTCGAAGAACTTTGTACTCTAAGCGCAGACTGCATCAATTGCTCTCTCCCTTCTCCGCTCCCAAATGTGTTATAAGCAAACACCTGCTCAAAATAATCCAGATTCTTTTTGGCGCCATCTTGTTGCGAAGAAAGCGCTTTTATGAGCGAAGTTGAGGCCATAATCGGTTTTATATTGGCGGAATATAAAATAAAAAAAGTGATAAATACAATAACCGGCGTGTAAATAAAATCGAGTATTGGGTGCGGAGAAGTCGCCGGGGTTTTTTCTTTTGTAACATATTTATTAATCGTCTCTTCTATAACTTTCCTGTCTCGCCAAGCAAGATATGCCATGATTGAGAAAAACATAAGATAGCTCGTCATATTATCAAACACGAAAATATTTTGGAAAAAATACGCCGAGAGAAGACCTATCAACAGACTTTTTTCGATTATCTTAAAATTACTGCCGGAACGCAAAATATAATAAAGAGCAATCACAAAAAGAGAAAGGTATGCTAAAAGACCGAGCGCGCCTCCGGCAATAAGCCAATCAAAAAAAACATTGTGTGAGCGGTCAAACCACGGCTCTTGGGCGTACATTTTGGGGTCGTAATATTTATTAAAAACAATTATGTAATTATCCTGTCCCCAGCCGAGAATCGGGTGCTCCTTAAATCCTTGCCAGCTCATATTCCAAATCATAAAGCGCGACTTGGTAGTAGTTTCGTTTAAGGAAATAGAAGTGAAACGAACAAGAACCGGACTCTTTTTAATAAAATTACTGTCTTTGAATGCGAGAATACCTGCGGAAAAAATAAAAATAAACGCAACCACGCCAAGCGCGATTTTTCTTACAAATTTATTATCTTTATTAAATGCAATAAGTATTATGCTTGAAAGAATTGCACCTCCTATGAATCCCAAAATAGCGCCACGGGTAGCCGTATAATACAAAATAAAAATATCAAGCAATATTATGGTCCCATATACCCATCTCATCATTTTGCCGGTTGTTTCGCGTGTTAAAAAAAGTCCCGCGATGAAAATATGAAAAAGCATATATACCGCAAGATATGTGGAATTGCCGAGCGTGGCATCTAGGCGCACAGAACCCTGATGAATTTCAAATTTGCCAGCAAGTTGTCCCAACCCGTAAAAAGCCACGATAGTACTCGCAATAATAGATGTGTTGAAAAAACGATTCCATAAACGTTCCGTGGTAATCACCGAAGAAATCACCACAAAATAAGCCAAAAAATGAAGGTGGGCGACGAGCCCTTCCATCCGTTCGTAATTAGACCAAAAACTTCTGTAAAAATTTTCTCCGAATATGTCGGCTATGGCGATAACAGCCACGAATACCGACATGGCTATTAGCATCCAAGTTTTCTTTGGTCGGTAATTTGCGTCGCGATACATCAGTATTAGAAGCATCGCTGTCATTAATTCAACAATAATTCTAAATGCAAAATTTTTTCCGCTGATGAACGGAAAAAACATCGTGTCCGGCACATAAAGAGGAAGAAAAAGCGCTAAAAAAATGCCAACTATAATACTATTACGCAAAAAAGAATTTAAAGTCATCGCCTACTACTATAACATGAACCGCCACAAAATATCACCTTTTTAAAAAAATATGTTTTTTAGTGAAAATTTAAATTTCTAAATTTTTTATTGTATAAACATTTGGCTATTTAAAATAACCTGTCCATTTATTTGAACTCTGGAACTTGCCGTATTAGAAACTCCCCCTTCCGTATAATAAACCGTGATTGATATAGAGAATATGTTAGCTTGATTATCCCAGTTTGGCATCCACGCACTGATAACCATACCGAAATTCGCGCTATTAATATCCCCAGGAAGCCAACTCAAACCCCATAAATATGAAGAAGAGCCGTAAACTGTAGTCTCAGGACTAGCAGGCCAACAACCACTTGAATTATCATCCCCTGTAATCGTTCCGCCTTTTACTATATAAACCCCATTATCCGTGACTTCGCAGACAAAAGTTCCGTTTTTCTCCACGCTTACTGTTATTCCATTAATTGTAGCGGTAGGAGGAATGTTAAATCCGAAATTAGTCGCTTTTAGATAAAAAGAGTTTTCGCCAAATTCTTCATTAGTGCTTACAGCGGTTGGTAATGACAGAGGAGACCAAGGCGTAGAACCAGCTGAAGTATCATTGACAATAGTGCCAGGGCTTGGTTGGGTAGCAAAATCGGCAAAAGCCATGTTCACAAATCCTAAAGCACCATCAAAAATCTCTTTTGTAGTGGAGGCGAATTTAACCTGTTTCCATGTCCCGTTATCTTCATAGAAGTTATATCCCGATTGGGCGGAAAACTTATCTTCTCCCAAAGCTCTGTGAACAATATGCGGTGTTCGTTTTTCTATAATTTCATTCTCTAAGACGGGAGCTATTTCTTCCGATTTATAGGCGTAATAAACATCTTGTCTTTGGCTCACAATATTCCCGTCTTTATCCTTTTCATATACGGTTTTTTCCTGTGAATAGAGTATGTTATCTCTTGAAGTTTTGAGCTGAAGTTCTGGCGGAACAACAAATGCCGCCAGTGAAACGAATAAAACTACGGCTAATGCTAAAGATTTA
>CAYIKU010000024.1:2687-9514 GCA_964364185.1 uncultured Candidatus Saccharibacteria bacterium | reverse complement strand
CCTCCGTAGTTTTAATACCACCGACCCACAATTATAAAAATGGCCACCTTTGAAATTTTTGCCAATTTTCAAACACGGGTTGGCTTATAAAAAAAAGGTGCCTATAAACTGGTGTCTTTCTTGCAAAATCGGGTTGGCGAACGAAGAAGTGGTAAATGGCGCCTGCGAAAGATGCGGGGGAATAATTGAAAAACGAGAGAAAGAACAATGGATGCTTGCTATCACCAAATACGCCGAAAGACTTTACGATGACCTTGATACTGTTGATTATTTAGAAAAAATAAAAATAGGGCAAAAAAATTGGATTGGAAAAAGCGAGGGAGCTCTTTTAAAATTTCCAATTTCTAATTTTCAATTTTCAATCGATGTTTTTACCACACGGCCCGATACGCTGTTTGGCGCGACATATATGGTGCTTGCTCCGGACCATGAAGCGGTTGAAAAATTAAAATCAAAAATTGAAAACTGGAAAGAGGTTGCGCAATATATATCACAAGCAAAGAAAAAAACAGAAATTGAAAGAACTACTGAAGGAAAAGAAAAAACGGGAGCAGAACTCAAGGGAATAAAAGCTATTAATCCTGCGAATAAAGAAAAAATTCCAATTTTTATCGCAGATTATGTTCTTAAGGAGTATGGCACTGGTGCTATTATGGCCGTGCCGGCGCACGACACGCGCGATTATGAATTTGCAAAAAAGTTTGGTTTGTCTATAAAAGAAGTTATATCCGGTGGAGATATAAAAAAAGAAGCATTTGTCGGGGTTGGAAAACTTGTTAATTCTTCAGGTTTCAATGGTTTAATTTCGGAAGAAGCAAAAGAGAAAATTACAGAGTTTGTTGGCGGTAAGACAACGACTACCTACAAACTTCGCGACTGGGTTTTTTCACGCCAAAGGTATTGGGGTGAGCCCATTCCGCTTATTTTTTGCGAAAAAGACGGTTGGGTAGCTGTGTCCGAAAAAGATTTACCGGTTGAATTGCCTAAGGTAGAAAAATACGAACCGACCGACACGGGAGAGTCTCCACTTTCAAAAATTGAATCATGGGTTAATATAAAATGCCCGTCGTGTGGCGGAAACGCGCGACGCGAAACCGACACAATGCCAAACTGGGCCGGTTCGTCGTGGTATTACCTCGCGTATGTTATGCAGGGGATTTCCGATTTTCAATTTCCGATTTCTGAATACAAAAAAACTTTTAACCATTGGATATCCGTTGATTGGTATAACGGGGGAATGGAACACACTACGCTCCACCTTTTATATTCCCGTTTTTGGCACAAATTTCTTTTTGACATAGGAGTAGTTTCTAGTGCTGAGCCGTATAAAAAACGCACTTCTCATGGTATGGTTTTAGCCCTAGGCGGGGAAAAAATGTCCAAGTCAAAAGGAAATGTGGTGAATCCGGATGACACTATAAAAACATTTGGTGCCGATACGCTTAGAATTTATGAAATGTTTATTGGGCCGTTTGATCAGTCTGTTGTGTGGAGCAGGGAGAGTATTATAGGTCCGCACCGATTTCTCGAACGAGTTTGGAATCTAAAAAATAAAGTAGGGGAAGGGGAAATTGATCCGGCGTTGGAAAAAGTTCTTAATCGCGCCATTAAAAATATAACCGAAGACATAGAAACAATGGGATTCAATACTTTAGTGTCGGAACTAATGACTCTTTCCAATCAAATGGAAAAGACAACGATTTCCCGCAAAACATACGAGACATTTTTGAAACTACTCGCGCCAATTGCTCCGCATATTACCGAGGAAATTTGGCACTTACTCGGCAATAAAAATTCCATTCACAGCGAAGCATGGCCGGCGTGTGATTTTTCCAAATTAGAGGATTCAACTGTTACCATAATGGTTCAAGTAAACGGGAAAATTCGCGGAAAATTTATGGTCGCGCGCGAAATGGATGAAAATGAAATAAAAAATATGGCCCTTGAGCTTCCTTCGGTGAAATCTTGGCTTAAGGATATGGGGCCGAAACGGATTATTTATATCAAAGACAAATTAGTAAGTATTGTGGTTTAAGATTCTAAATGCAATATACCGGTATTGCCTAAAGGGATTGGTTCTTGCTATAGTTTGACAGTTATAATATAAATATGTTATCTTGTTAATATCAAATAATATGGCATCAATAATACTTTCATTCAAACCGCGACAGATGACAAAGCGGTTAACATCATCTCTTCCGGAGCGAGCGCGTGAAGTGGTTTTTAATCGTTTCGGGCTTTACGAAAATATTGACCCAAAAACACTGGAGGCAATAGGGGAAGTTTACGGCATCACGCGCGAGAGAGTGCGCCAAATAGAAAACTTTGCCTTACAATCAATCAAGAAATCACCAGCGTACGGGGACGAGCAAAAATCATTTCAAGAACTTAAAGAAGCGATTACCCGCTTGGGCGGAATAGTTTCCGAAGATGAACTTTTAAATCATTTCGCCAAAGACAAACTTACCCAGAACCACATAAACTTTTTTCTAGTGCTTCACGATGATTTTTTTAAACATAAAGAAGACGAAGAGTTCAAACACCGCTGGACTGTTGATAAGGGAACATCGGAATGTGTGCATGAATCGCTTAGAAAATTATACGAATCGCTAAATGATGATGATCTCGTGGTAGAAGAGGATATTATAGAAAAATTCTTGTCACATCTTAAAGACGTGGCCAGTCAATACAAGAACGAGGAAATTTTAAAGCGCTGGCTTTCAATTTCCAAAGTGATAGGAAAAAACCCGCTCGGCGAATGGGGTAAAGCAGAATCTCCTTCCATAAAAACGCGCGGTATTAAAGATTATGCTTTTCTGATTCTTCGCAGGAACAAGAAGCCGATGCATTTCAAGGATGTTGCCATGGAAATTAAAAAGACATTCGGCAAGGAAGCGCATGTGGCTACAACCCATAATGAACTTATTAAAGACTCACGTTTCGTTCTTGTCGGTCGCGGACTTTACGCGCTTAAAGATTGGGGGTACAGCCAGGGGGTAGTTCGCGATGTTATTAAAGAAATTCTTAAAAAAGAAGGGGCTCTTTCAAGAGAGCAAATATTGAAAAAAGTGCTGGAAAAACGATATGTAAAAGAAAATACAATTCTGGTTAATCTTCAAAACGGAAAATATTTCAAAAAAAATAAGGAAGGATTGTATAGCATCGCAAAATAACGCCTGATTAAAGGCGTTATTTTGTTTTTACTGTATATAAGGTCAGATACATAAAGCGTGGACACCTGATGTCCACAGGTACATATCTCACCGTTTGCGGCGCAGGAGTTGGTCTTTTCCCGCAACGTGCTACTAAATCCTTAGCTTTTGCGATACAATAGACAAAATGACAATTATTGATTTCTTTTTTAATTCGTTCATCGGAGCTTTTCAGTTCACATATTTCCAGCTCACCCATGGGGGAACGGCTTGGGTACTACCCCTAGTGTTTTCTATTTTTGCCTGGAAAGCCTGGGTATATTACATCAACGCGGAGTACCTGCACAACCTTAAATGGACGCTCATTGAAATTCGTCTTCCTAAAGAGATTAGGCGGTCGCCGTTGGCCATGGAGATTGTGCTTAACTCGCTTCATCAGACTGGTAAAACCGGCAGTTTCTATAAAAAATACTGGCTTGGCCAGTTAAGACCCACTTTTTCTTTGGAAATTGTCTCAATTGAAGGGAAGGTTCATTTTTTTATTCGTACCCTGGAAGAGTTTCGGAATACTCTGGAATCTTATATTTACGCCCAGTATCCGGAAGCGGAAATAGCAACAGTTCCTGATTATGCGGAGCGGGTTTCGTACACCATCGGCGGCCGTTGGTACATGAATGGTATAGAATTCGTTTTATCTAAACCAGATCCCTATCCCATAAAAACATACATAGACTACGGGATGGATAAAAGCTTAAAGGAAGAAGAAAAAATTGACCCCATTACTCCGACTATTGAGGTTATGGGGTCGCTAAAAAAAGGAGAACAGCTTTGGCTTCAGATTATTGTGCGCGCGGCTACGGATAGATTCAGGTTGCCCGGTAAATGGTTTAAGAAGGGCAATTATAAAGACGAAGCTGAAGAGGAGATAAAGAAAATAAAAGCATTAGCTACTGTAAAAACATTAGCCACTGACACCGAGGGCAAATTTAATATTAACCTTCTTACTCCCATCCAGAAGGATGTAATTGAGGCGCTGGGGCGCAATACCGACAAACTGGGGTTTGATGCGGGTATCCGTGCAATTTACATATCCGAGAAGGATTCTTACCGTGGCGCTTCCAGTGCCAACATTCCCACGCTGATAAACATAATGAAGCAATATAATTCTGCCAACTTAAACAGTTTTAAAATTTCGTATCTCTCAAGCTTTGATAATTTTCCATGGAGTGACTATATCGGGTTTCGGAGGGGGGGATTATTTTATATAAATATTGGCATCAAAGAAACGGAACGTTTAAGGTTAAGACTTTTTAAACTCTATCGGCGCAGGGGTTATTTTTATTCGCCATACCCGCATAAACCATTCGTACTTTCTTCCGAAGAGCTGGCCACCATTTATCATTTCCCGGGCGGGGTCTCCGGAACGCCGTCGTTTGAGAGAATTGAGTCGAAAAAGTCAGAACCGCCAGTTAATCTTCCGGTATAATTTTTAATTTTTATAGCATGCATAAAGCGATTGAAATAATTGCGCGCACTCCCCTGTTACTCAAAGAATTTGGGTCTAGCCATAAACGCGCCATACGTAATATCGCTATTGTCGCGCTGGCGTTTTATTTTCTTTTTTATCAGTTTCTTTTAAGGGCGCCGGCGCAATTTCCAGTGAATTCGCTGGTGCACATTGAAAAAGGGCTGAACCTCAAGGAGGTAAGCAAGAATCTGGAAAAAAATAATGTAATAAAATCTCCGCACCTTTTTAAATTATTTGTAACGCTTTTAGGAAAAGATAAAAATGTGATGGCGGGAGATTATCTTTTCAGCGCGCCGACGTGGTTTCCGCGGGTAGCGCTCCGCATGGTTTGGGGCGTTTTTGATTTAACACCGATTAAGATAACGATCCCAGAAGGTATTTCTCGCGAAGGTATGGCTACAATATTTGAAAAATCTATTCCGACATTCAACAAAGAAAAATTTATTACCGAAACCGTAAACGACGAAGGATATCTTTTTCCAGATACATACCTTTTTTTCCCGAATGTTGAGACGGAAGAAATAATTTTAACAATGAAATCGAATTTTAATAAAAAAATTGGACCCTTAAGAGACGATATCGTGAAGTCTGGAAAAACCACAAAAGAAATAATTATCATGGCGTCAATTTTGGAAAAGGAAGCTCGCACCACTCTAGATAGAGAAATAATTTCCGGTGTTCTTTGGAAAAGAATTCAAATCGGGATGCCTCTTCAGGTGGATGCCCCGTTCGTCTATTACATCGGCAAGGGAACATATAATCTCACAACTAAAGATTTAAAAACCGATTCTCCTTACAACACCTATACCAGAAAAGGACTCCCGGCGGGCCCCATAGGCAATCCAGGGCTTGATTCTATTTCAGCGGCGATTAATCCCAAGTCGTCGCCTTATCTTTACTACCTTTCAGACCGCGACGGGAATGTTTATTATTCAGCGACTTTTGACAAACATAAGAAAAATAAAGTACTGTATATAAATTAAAATGGAAATCAGAAACTTAGCTTTTATAGATGCCGAGATGACCGGCCTTTTGGTTGATAAACACGAAATTATTGAAATAGGGTGTGTTTTGGTAAAACCGATCCCACGCGAAGGGAAAGGCCCTAGTCTTGAAGTTGTAGAGGAAATAGAATTTAAAATTAAACCAAAAAGAATACAAGACGCCGATCCGCAAGCTCTTCTTGTAAATGGATACAACGAAGCCGATTGGGCAAATGCCATCGATATTAAAAAAGCGCTTGAGGTGATTTCAGAAAAAACAAAGGATGCGGTTATGGTTGGTCATAATGTTTCTTTTGATTACACTTTTCTTGAAAAAGCATTTGAAAATAATGGAGTACCAAACCAGATGCATTACAGAAAGCTGGATACTATTTCAATTGCTTACGCCAAACTTTATGATGATGGTGATATAGAAAAATTTTCACTTAGGGCTTTATGTGAAAAATTAGGTATTGAAAACAAAAAAGCCCACTCGGCGCTTTCTGATGCAAGAGCCACATATGAAGTTTATAAAAAATTGCTTGTTAGCTAGAGTTTTAAAATGAATAAAAGAGTTTTTGTTGGGTTGTCGGGCGGAGTAGATTCGTCCGTTTCCGCCCTGCTTTTAAAACAGGCCGGGTACGACGTAACTGGCGTTTTTATCAAAGTATGGCAACCGGATTTTATTTCATGCAATTCAAAAGAAGACCGTCTTGACGCTATGCGCGTGGCGGCCCATCTTGGTATTTCCTTTCGAACGCTTGATTTGGAAAAAGAATATAAAAAAGGGGTGGTTGATTATATGTTAAGCGAATACAAAAAAGGGAATACTCCAAATCCTGATGTTATGTGCAATAAGGAAGTGAAATTCGGCGCGTTTTTGAAATATGCCCTGAAAGAAGGTGCCGATTTTGTTGCCACTGGGCATTATGCGCAGAATATTTTTAATAAAAAAACGGGATTGTACGAATTACATAAAGGGATAGATGACAATAAAGACCAGAGTTATTTTCTCTGGACCCTCACGCAAAAAGAACTGGCGCGGACGATTTTTCCGGTCGGAGTTTATGAAAAAGAAAAAGTGCGCGAAATTGCCGGAAAATCCGGGCTTATCACCGCCACAAAAAAAGACAGTCAGGGCTTGTGTTTTATCGGCAAAGTTGA
>CAYIKU010000024.1:0-2587 GCA_964364185.1 uncultured Candidatus Saccharibacteria bacterium | reverse complement strand
TCAATACAAAAAGGAAAATTAAAAATTGCGGTAGAATCCGGAGCCGAAACAGCAACCAGCGGGCAATCGCTTGTTCTGTATAGAGGTGCCGAATGTATTGGTGGCGGAGTTATCATTTAAGGTTTTTTTTGATATACTTTTTACATAACAAATTAAACATAAAACTATGGATTCTTTCGTATCTTTGTATTTATCTGACGATACTGTTGTTATCTTAACCAAGCTTTTTATAGCTATGATTCTTGGAATGCTAATAGGTTTTGAAAGAATTTTGGCGCACAAAACCGCCGGTCCGCGCACTCACGCCCTTGTTTCCATGGGTTCGGCGCTTTTTGTAATTATTTCGGAAATTGTTATAGAAAGCCACGCAAGTTTCGGCGCGTCCGACCCCTTGCGCGTAGCATCGCAAATTATTGTCGGTGTCGGGTTTTTGGGAGCGGGTATTATTATTTTTAAAGATTCCCATCTTGAGGGACTTACAACCGCTTCCGGTCTTTGGGTGGCGGCCGGCATAGGAACTGCTATTGGATTTGGTTTATACGAATTAGGTGTTATTGCTACAGCTCTTACCATTTTTATTTTTACCGTGCTTTGGTATATAGAATCTCTCATTAAAAAAATCTCCGACAAAAATGGCATTCCCCCTGTCGACAATAACTAATAAACTAACGATGTGGCTCGCTTACGCATTTTTCTCCGCCTTTTTTGCTTGCCATCGCTATACCACTCGGCAAGTTCCGCGATTTTGATTACGTTTCATTAGTATGCAATCAAACGAAATAAGAAAAAGATTTTTAGAATTTTTTAAAAAGCGGGGACACGCAATTATCCCTTCAGCATCTCTTGTGCCCGAACATGACCCGACGGTGCTTTTCACTACCGCCGGGATGCAACCACTCTCGCCGTACCTTTTGGGCGAAAAACATCCCGCAGGCGACAAATTAGTGAATGTGCAAAAATGTGTGCGTACGCAAGACATAGATGAAATTGGAGATAATATCCATAACACATTTTTTGAAATGTTGGGAAATTGGTCGCTCGGAGACTATTTTAAAGAAGACGCTATTAAATTGAGCTATAAATTTTTAACTAGCGAAAAAGAAGGACTCGGACTTGATTCAAAGAGGATATACATCACTTGTTTTAAAGGAGATTATAACGCCTCCCGTGATGAAGAGTCTGCAAAAATTTGGGAATCGCTCGGCATATCAAAAAATAGAATTTATTTTCTTGGTGCTAAAGATAATTGGTGGAGCCCCGGAGATAACGGTCCGTGCGGTCCCGATACCGAAATGTTCTACGATATTATCGGCAACATGGGGGATTTGTCGGAGAGTGATTTTATAAAAGCGACCGAAAAACAGAAAATCGTTGAAGTTTGGAATGACGTTTTTATGGAGTATCAAAAGAAAGACGGCGAAATTGTCGGCAAGCTGAAACAGCAGAATGTGGATACGGGGGCGGGGCTTGAACGGTTGGCGATGGTGACGCAGGGTAAGGATAATATTTTTGATACCGACCTTTTTAAAGAAATAGTTTCAATCATTGATCAAGAAAGAAAAAAAATATTGGGGAATATAGCAAATTTACCAGAGAGTTCATTGACGGGTAAAAAACATTGGATAAAAAGAAATAGAATACTGGCAGATCATTTAAGAACAAGTGCTTTTTTGATTTCTGATAGTGTCAGTCCTAGTAATAAAGATAGGGGTTACGTTTTGCGTAGATTACTTAGAAGAACAATGGGAGAGACAAATATTGGTAATTTTTCTGAGAGGATATTTCAAGTGATGGAGAAGAAATATAAACCCGTCTATTCTAATATAAATGCTTCTATGATCAATGAAGTTTTCCAGCGAGAATTAAAAGGTTTTGAAGTAAATGCCAGAAAGGGGTTTGACGAGATTTACAAAAAATATGTATTAAATAAAGGGGGGTCTATTCCCCGTGGGACTATTTATGGTAAAGATGCTTTTTATTTTTTCTCCACCTTTGGAGTAACAAAAGAAGCATTTTTAGATAGTGTTGGAGATGTTGGCGAAGAGGTATGGGAACGGAGTAGCAATTTTGAAAATGAGTATAATAATGAGTTTAACAAACACCAAGAACTCTCCCGCGCCGGCGCCGAGCAAAAATTCAAAGGAGGACTGATGGACCATTCTCTACAATCAATCAAATACCATACTGCCACACACCTGCTTCACAAGGCACTCCGTGAAGTTTTAGGAAATCATGTTTTTCAGAAAGGTTCAAATATCACACCCGAGCGTCTTCGATTTGATTTTTCCTTTGAACGAAAAATGACTGATGGGGAAAAGAAAAAAGTTAAAGATTTGGTTAATAAAAAAATAAAAGAAGCTTTGACGGTAACTTACGAAGATATCCCAATTAAAGAAGCGGAAAAGAGGGGGGCCGTCGGTTTGTTTGAAGAAAAATACGGAAATAAGGTTCGCGTTTATAAAATTGGCGATTTTAGTCTGGAATTTTGCGGAGGGCCTCATGTCCACAATACTGCGGAACTTGGCAGTATTATGGAGACTGACGGGAGCACCCGGAAGGCTGTGTTTAAAATCACAAAAGAAGAAGC
>CAYIKU010000023.1:0-9526 GCA_964364185.1 uncultured Candidatus Saccharibacteria bacterium | reverse complement strand
ATGCCGAGTGACTTCAAAAATGTTCTTGTCACGGTAATGGCTGAAAACATTGAAATCACGACACCCAAAACAAAAGTAAGCGCGAACCCTTCTATTAAACTTGAACCGAACCAAAAAAGAATGATACCGGTGATAATACTTGAAATGTTTGAATCGCGTATGGAAAGCCACGCCCTGGCAAACCCTTCGTCGATTGCGCTCTTTATATCTTTACCGCTACGAAGCTCTTCTTTCGTCCGCTCGGCAATAAGAATATTGGCGTCAACGGCCATACCGATGGAAAGAATAAAACCAGCAATACCCGCGGCAGTGAGCGTAATCGGAATGAGCTTAAAAATAAGAAGCATAATCATCACATAAATTGAAAGCGCCACAACCGCCACCACGCCCGGCAAACGATACCAAAAAATAAGAAATACCGCGACCGCGAGGAGTCCAATGATACCGGCGTAAATACCGTCGCGAAGCGCTTTTTCGCCCAAGGGCGCGCCGATCACCTGCGTTGAAATAAGTGTTATTGGAACAGGTAGAGCGCCGGAATTCAAGCGCCCAACGAGAAGCTTGGCTTCCTGTGGCGTGAAATTACCTGAAATAACTGCTTTGCCATCTTTAATTTCCTCTCTGACAACCGGCGCCGTAATTGCCGACCCGTCCAAATAGATGGCAATTTGTTTATTCAAGTTTTCTTTTGTCATATTTGCGAAAAGTTTCGCACCCTCACTATTGAAAATAAGCGACACGGTCGGTTCTTGCGTAGTTTGGTCAAACTCAACAAGAGCGCGTTCAAGATATCTCCCAGTAAGAGGCGTGGGAATAAAATACGGATCTTTTAAAAGGAGTTCGCTGAATATCGGATTAGAAGTGCCTTTTGTTTTTTGATAATCTTCGTACGCTTTTACAATGGCGTCTTTTTCTTTACCGGCAGGGCGTTCGGTTTTAAATTCAAGCATTGGAGTTTGCCCAATTGTTTTAATTGCCTCTTGCACATTCGTCACGCCCGGAAGTTCCACTACGAGTCTTTGCTCATTCCCAGTACCACCGGCAATACTCCCCTCCTCAAGTTGAACAATCGGTTCGGCAACGCCAAAAAGATTTACACGGCGTTCTATAACATCACGAAGTGCGTCCAAAGAATCGTTCGCATCACCAGATTTTATTTGCGATAAATCGGCGCGATAAACGAGATGACTACCGCCCGAAAGATCAAGTCCCAGTTTGAATGGAAATTTTGCAAGCTTTTCGGAACCATAAGGAGTCTTCCCACCAAAAAATTTGCCATATATGTTTGATTCGGAGGCATACACAAAATACGCCACAAGAATCCCGAGTATAAGCACCGTCCCCGCAAAAAGTCTGTGTTTCAACATAATAAGGTTTATTCTAACTATTTTAGAATAAAAATCAATCTAAAAATATTTCTTCGATAAATAATGAACGGCATAAGAAATCACGCCACCCAAAACAAACCCTGCTAAAATATCCCCGGGAAAATGAACTCCGGCAATTACCCGCGCAAGAGCTATGATTATGGCGCACACACCAAAAAATATTCCCAGTTTTTTGTGGTAAAAATAAAGCCCTACGGCAAGCGCGGAAAAGAATGTTGCGTGTCCTGATGGAAATGCGTTCAAATCATCGGGCGTAAAAAGCGACACTACCCCATCTAGCGCCACATCGGGACGGGGCATAGGATAAAAATTTTTAATAAGATGCGCAACCCCCCAGGCAAGGGCGCCACTTCCCAGTACAATTAAAAGTTCCCTAAGTCCTCGTTTTAAATTTTCATGTTTATATAAAAAATAAACAAGCGCAAATAAGACAAGCAGAGCAAAATCTGTCGCCAAAAAAATAACCAGAGAATCAAATAATGCGTTTTTATGCACAAACCCATACAAAAAAAGAAAAAAGTTATTATTTAAGTCCATGTTTTTTAATTTATATATTTAACGTATCGGCCTTCTTTTTTAACAAAAGCATCCTTAGACTGCCATTTATAATTATACCCATACATTTTTGTAATTTTGGAGCCATCTACGGCAATTGGATATGAATATCCTTTCCATCCACCACGGGAAGTCGGAATTCTGCCACGAGATAAATGCCAAGTGAAGAAAAATGCAATTCTAATCAATAGCGGGGCTATTATAAACGCTTTTTTACCTACTGCTTTAGCCATATCTTCTCCATGAACAACCGGCCCTGGCGGGCAAATATTAAATACTTCATATTTACCCGGTAAATTGTTAAAAGTTAAAAGTTCTATTAAATCATTTACATCATCTTCATGAATAAATTGCCGGCACCATTTCGGCGTCACTGGGACAAAAGAAACGAGAGCTGAAATAATTTTGTGAGAAAGATTCTCTTTAAGTTGGCCCGAGAGAGCCGCTTGAAGACCGAAACGAACACGCATATAACGCCCGCGTGGGCCGGTAATGGCGGCTGGGCGTACAACAAAAACTTGCGGCATTGCGACTTTTTCTTTTTTTTCTTTGTATTTATCTTCCAAATGCGCCTCTGCTATCCTTTTTTCTTCGGCGTACAAATAATCACTCTTGCGAAATGATTCTTTTTCCGTAAATCTGTGTTCAATTTCATTATCGGGATATGCACCATATGAAGCAACGGTCGAAAAATAAATTAATTTTTTAACCGATGGAGTATTAAAAGCAAAATCAAAAACTCTATCGGAACCGTTAACATTCCACTTCCATTGAATATCTTTTTTGCCATACATTTCGCGTATTTGCCACGCGCAGTGAATAATCGTGTCTGGATTATATTGCGCAACTTTATTTTCCCAATTCCCTTCTCCTAAATTTTCTTTTATAAAAATAATTTTGTTGTTATTTTTAAGAAGTCCGGACATTGGTTCTTTATCAAGCGCCACAATAAAAAAAACATTCGAACGCTTAGAAAATTGTTCCGCAAGCATGGCCCCAATATAGCCAGAGGCGCCAGTTATAAAAATTACTCTTCCTTCTTTTTGTTGCGCGATGTTTTTCATAATTACATTCCCTGCCTGGAAAGAAGAGTTTTTACGGTTTTGAGAGCAATTTTTATATCAAGCATAAGCGACCTATTTTTAATGTAATAAAAATCATAAGAGAGGCGTAGTTTTGTTTCTTCCACCGACTGCGGGGGAAAATCCTGTTTTATTTGCGCCCATCCGGACAATCCAGGAGTTATTAAATTTCTGACTGTGTAATAAGGAATTTCTTTTGCCAGTTTTCTACCCAAATCAATTATATCCGGACGCGGACCAATAAGCGACAAATCGCCCATAAGCACATTCCAAAGTTGTGGTAATTCATCTATGCGGGTCTTTCTTATAAAAAACCCAACTCTTGTAACTTTATTCCCCTTGTTTTTCTCAAGCCATTCTCCGGAATCGTTTCTTGTCATACTTCTGAATTTACAAAGTTTAACTAGTTTATTCCCCCTTCCTATTCTGTCTTGAACAACAAACACTGGGCCACCATCTTCCAGTTTTATGGCAAGTGCTACAAATGGATACACTATAAGAGATACAACGCCCAGTACTAATGAAATTGTTATATCCATCGCCCGTTTCAAAAAATCATAAGCAATGAGAGAAGAGAAAGAAATATTTTCTAAAAACCAGTTGCAGCCAACTAGCGAAAGTGGTACTCGATCAAAAATTTCTTCATAAACTTTGTAAAAATCAACAAATTTTACATTGGAAAAAATGAGATTGTAAAGATGGGGTAATACAGTTTCAATTTTTTCATTCTTTAAATCCATTACGATTGAGGAAACATTCTCGGCGTATACTTTATCAATTACTTCCCGCTTGAAATCAATTTGCTCTATATCATTTATATCAATTGAAGAAATAAATTTCAGCCGATAGCGATTATTATTATTTATCTCCTCTTTAAGTTCCCTGAGTTCACTCCCCGTACCGATCAATATTGCATTTTCTTTTTTCTTGAAACTGAACAATTTAACGCAAAATCTACGCCAAAAAACAATAAAAGAGAATGAAATTATTAAATATATAAAAAGGTTTGTCTTGGGAGCAATGCCAAACACCGGTATGAGATAGAAAAAAATAACGGCAACTAAACTATTGACTATCACAGCATTTAAAATCCTATTGGGAAGTTTCACTTTTAAGGCAAGTGTGTGTTTTTCATATAGACCAGCCAGAAAAAATAAAAATACCCAAATAAAAAAAATGTAAGAAAAAGGAATAAGGTGGTTAATCAACAAATCCCCATTGGGAATCTCCGCGTACCTAAGAAAAAGCGTCACCCATAAGGCGAGATAAAAAAAGAAAAGATCCCCCAAAAACAGGATTATAGGTTCTTTCTTATTAGAAACGTTCATAGTTGTATATACTATAACAAAACAAATATTATATAAAGAAACCTAAACCAAACGCATTTTGTGATATCTTAAGAAAATAATGATTGAAAATAAGAATAAAAAAATATTGTTCGTCATAACCAAATCAAATTGGGGTGGCGCGTCGTCGTTTTCGCTCCTCCTTAGAAACCCACGGTTTCTAACGCTTCGCTTTTTTCCTTCACGGGAAAACAAAATGTTTTCCCGACCCCTTTCTTGCGCCACCCAATAAGCTTATATGAACGATATTAAAAAAAAGAAGATATTATTTCTAATCACCAAATCAAATTGGGGTGGCGCACAACGCTATGTATTTGACCTTGCCACCGGACTGCCAAAAAATAAATACCAAGCAAAGGTTGTTTTGGGTGGAAACGGTGCGCTTAAAGAAAAACTCTACCAAAAAAATATTGAAATAATTACTCTCTCTTCGCTTGAACGCGATATTAATCTTTTTAAAGATATAAAAACTTTTTTTGAATTAATTGATATTTTTAAAAAAGAACGCCCGGATATTGTCCATTTAAATAGCTCAAAAATTGGCGGACTGGGGGCACTGGCCGGAAAAATCACAGGAGTAAAAAAAATAATTTTTACTGCCCATGGATTTGCTTTCAATGAAGAGCGTTTTATTTTTTCAAAAGCGATTATTTGGCTCTCTTATTTATTTATAACAATGATGAGCGATGAGGTTATTTCTGTATCAAAAAATACAGCAGAATCAAATCCATTATATTCAGTTTTCAAGAAAAAAATTCATATTATACGCAACGGTGTTAGGGAAGAAATATATCTGAATAAAGATATGGCGCAAAAAGAATTATTCGGCAAAAAACAATCTTCTCCGGTAATAGGAGCTATTGGTGAACTACATAAAAGCAAGGGGTTTAAATATCTTATCGGTGCCATTGAAAAAATAAAAAAAGATTTTCCTAGTATTAAGCTTATAATTTTAGGCGAGGGAGAAGAAAGAAAAAATCTTGAAAATATAATCGAAAAAAATGATCTTAAAAATACCGTTATTTTAAAGGGTTTTATAGACCATGGAGCACAATATATTAGAGCTTTTGATGTTTTTGCGCTCAGTTCAACTACTGAAGCGCTTGCTTATGTTGTTCTTGAATCAGGATTGGCGGAAGTACCAGTTGTTGCAACAAACGTCGGCGGTGTCCCAGAAATATTATCAAGTGAGGATAGTGGTATCCTTATTCCTTCAAAAAACGGGTCTGCTCTTGCAGATGGAATAAAAAAAATGTTAATTGAAAAAGAGTACGCCAATGAATGCACAAAAAAACTAAAAAAAATAGTATCGGAAAATTTTTCAATAGAAAAAATGCTTGAAAAAACTATTTCTCTTTATAGTTAAAACCAGCACTAACTTTGGCCTTTTGTAATTAAGAACCGTTGAAGTCAAAATTAGTGCTGGTTAAATCCCTAAAAATTCATTTTTCATTGAATCGCGGTGAGTGGCGCGATTATATTTGCGCATACCCATCAGTATTCCTATTCCGATTGATTCTGTAAGTAAATGAGATCCGCCGTAACTCATAAATGGAGCCGTTAAACCTGTCACGGGTAAAATACCTATATTCATACCTATATTAATTACGAAATGAGTCATTAAAAATATTGCAAGACCCATCCCATAAAGCATTTCAAAATTAGTAGCACCAACAACGGCATTAGCGAGAATCCGCCAAATAATGATACCGTATAAAATAAAAAGAAGTATAACCCCAATCAATCCCCATTCTTCCGCAAAAGCAGAAAATATAAAATCTGTCTGATATTCCGGAAGAAATTTAAGACGCGACTGTGTACCATAACCCACTCCTTTACCAAATACCTCCCCTGATCCGATTGCTATTGTAGACTGATATGCGTTGTATCCGCTACCCCGTATATCAGTTAGAGGATTTAAGAATGTGATTATGCGCGCTTTTTGATAAGGCTGGAAAAGAAACGCCCAGGCAAGCATGGTGCCAATAACGCCTACAGTAAACACGAGAAAAAGGTGTTTTTTTGAAATGCCGGACACCATAATCATGCCGAGCCAAATAAAAAACATCACCATAGCCGACCCGAAATCGGGTTCCAAAAGAACTAGAATGAAAGGAACAACCGCGTAAAGCCCGGAGATGGCAATATGCTTGATATTGGCAATATCAATATGGCGTCTTGAAAAATATTTAGAAAGAATCAAAATTAACACCAATTTCATAGGGTCAGACGGCTGAAAAGAAAACCCACCTAATTCAAACCAACTTTTAGATCCCTTAGCTTCATGTCCGATTGCAAACAATCCCAAAAGCGCCGCGCAACTTAAAAGAAAAAGCCCCACTAAAATATCAGTACGGCGGAGAAATCTAAAATCAAAGAAAGACATTAACACAAGCGTGAATAAAGAAATGCCTGCCCACGCAATTTGGCGATCAAAAAAATGATTGTCGGGTGAAAAAGAATTCATGGTAATTAGCCCGGCGCCAATAATCGGGATAATAGATAAAAAAAGAACCCAGTCTATATTACGACGAAGTAGGGTTATCATATTGATAATTTATTATTTAAAAATCGATAGAAAAAATATTTACCCGCGGGATAATCTCAATACGTTTGGGTGTTTTTTCAAAGGGAGTTACCCAGGTGAATACCACCCTACTAGAAGAACTCTTATTGAGCAAGTCGATCGTTGTCCTTGAAGCAGCAAAAGCATTGTCGCGGTCGTCATAAAGTATGGCAGTAATCTCAATATCGCTTAAATTATAAATTGAGTTATTAGAGATGGACGCGGAAACTGTCGAACGCGAATTAATCGTTTCAAATTTTATGTCGCGCGTACTAAGCGAAAGAGATACAGCTTTTTGAGAAACCTTAATCCAATCCGGAATTTCATCGAATTCAATGGAGGCGCGTTTGGGAATGCGTTCGCCAGTGCGAATAGTCCCTTCAAAAATAGGAATTTTCCCGTTGGGGGTAATGTAGGTTTTGCCAACTCGTTTGGCCACCAAAATATTATTTGTATCGTAAAGACTGAATGTATAAACAATCTTTTTCATTGCTGCGTCAAAATTTTGATTTTCCGCATAAGAAAGAACGTCGTAAACGCCATTAGTGGTTTTGAATATACGTGTCCATAAAACTTTAATGTCGTTAACTTGCACACTACAAAGTTTAAAGCATTGCCCACCGCAATCAATCCCAACTTCATCTTGGTTTTGCAAGCCATCACTGCATGTCGGTGCTTTAAATATGTATGGCCATAAAATAAAACCAAGCACTACAAACACTATTGAGAGTATGATAGCGAGAATTAAAAGTTGTCGGCGCGTGGACCAAGACATGTGATTGATTTTATTAACGAACGAGGTAAGTTTCATAAAATCATCACCCCGCCATTATATTGCCTCTATTATATACAAATGGCGCGTTGGCGAACAGCCCTTCCCTTTTGGGCAAAACGCCATTTAATAAAACTGGAAAAAGAAGGAGAAACAAAATTACAAAAAATCGAGACTCTCGCAATATAATGGCTGGGGTAGTAAATAACAAAAAAACGGACATAGTTTGTCCGTTTTTTTGTATATGTTTTCATTTGGCGCTGAAATTTTTAATTTAGTACTTTGTACCGGCGGTAGCTACTTTCCCCACAAGTGAGTATCATCGCTTTCGCAAAGCTTAACTGCTCTGTTCGGAATGGGAAGAGGTGTTGCCTTTGCGATAAACCACCAGAACAAAATACTCAACAAAATATAATTTAGCACCAAGTGAAAACATTCAATCGCAATATAATCTGCGATTGAATGAAAAAAATAAATTAAGAAAGAACATGGGTAGGGGTGACTAGGATTTGAACCTGTGACCTCCGAGAACTTTTGCTCGCACGGATATATAACCCTGGCAAGGCTTCTCGGCGCTCTGTATTCATTGAGATAAAATTTCAGACCGTGTCTGGGACCAAAAAATCTCTGAACAGCAACCTGGCTGAGCTACACCCCCTTTATTTTTTCAAAAAATTGAGACAAATTTAAGCTACGGCTCCCCAAAACACTTTCATGCCTCGCCGATACGCATAAATTTTATGTATATTGGCGAGGCATGAAGATTCTTCTAATAAAATAAATTTAATTTATTGTGGTTTTCAAATTTCCTGACAGGAATCGGGTAATTAGTACTTCTTGGCTGAACACATTACTGTGCTTACACCTAAAGCCTATCAACGTAATAATCTCTTACGACCCTCGAACGATTCCTAATCTTGAAGCTGGCTTCCCGCTTAGATGCTTTCAGCGGTTATCCATACCCGACATAGCTACAGGGCGGTGCCGTTGGTACGACAGCCCTCACACCAGAGGTCAGTTCATTCCGGTCCTCTCGTCACAATCTCCCCTATTTCTAGGAGTGTAGACTATACCTTCTTCCTTATTATATAGAAAGGAAGGCTGCATTTTACCCATATGTGCCGTCGTTTTTTTGAACGATTCTTCAATATATGAGTCTGCGTATTTTTCAACGCAAGTCGTTACGGGGTCAAACCTAAAATTTTTAGAAGTTCCACTCGTGTTTTCTTTTTTTTGGTGACATAGTTTTCACTTTGAATCCCCAAAATATAATCAACGAGTTTTTTTAACTTATCTTTGCTTAACATTTTAAACTTTATAACGGAAAGAATTTCACATGCATTATACAGTGCAATCCCTTGTTTTTTCTTGAATCGAATATGGGGCAACAATGCTTTTAGAATATCTCTTACTTGCTTGTAACCATTTATGCGAAGTTCAGACATTCCGTCATTCCTTCTGGAAAAATACCCTATACCCAAAACTTCTTTTATCCAATACAAAGTTTTCTCATGTCGAGTATCTTGATAAAAACAAATCGTTGGCATAAATCGAATTCCGATATTACCATCTTTTCGTTTTTTAATTTGAAGCATTAAGCTTCCATCGCCATCAAGAAACCCCGCAATATATGCTAATTCAGTTTCTTTTGTAATTTTAATTTTAGATCGACTTCCCACGGTATTACCTTAAATTAATTTCTGGTCCTCAAGCAAATTATAGCACAGAGACCATAGGTGCGTATAATTCTAAAACCAAAACAATATGAAGGCTTCACCGTTATGAGCAGCATTTTCAATCATGATTACTCATGAAAG
>CAYIKU010000022.1:0-11278 GCA_964364185.1 uncultured Candidatus Saccharibacteria bacterium | reverse complement strand
TAAGGGATTCCAATAATTTCAATTTGTCGCTCTCTGACATGGGATTTGGAGGAGACTGTTTTTCAAGATCACTCAATATTTTTAATTTTTCCTCTCTTGTTGTTACTGATGTGTTTTCTTTAGCGAGTTTTTCTAAAATTTTATACTTATCTTCCACGGAAAGTTTTTTTGGTGAATCAATACGAGACGGTTGATTGGTAGGAAGAGGAATTTGAAGCCTAAAATACCAAACAACTATTGAAACGATAATAATAGCGACAATCACAAACAAAATGTGTTTGATTATGTTGCTTTTATCGTTATTGTTTTGTTCTGGTGGCATATATATAAATTTAAATTATTACCGCTAAAAAATACTAAAAAACGCCTTGCCGTCATTATATCTCAATTTTGCAATACCCGCCAAAGATATCCCCAGTCTATCGTCTTTTATGGCGCCGCCGTCTAATTTGTCTGCTCTTCGCTTTACTATTGGTATTAACTTGTATTACCGCCGTTACAACCACCGCCTATGTACAACACCATCTCTTTAAACTACTTAATACCCTTAATTTCCTTAAACATTAGATTTTCCACTCCCGTATTTTTCCTAGATTTTCCACTCCCGCATTTTTCCTATTTTTCTCTTTCCTCTTTTCTCCCACATTCCCATAATATCTGGACATCGGATGTCCAGATATTATATAATGAATATATGGAATTTTACCATGTACTAAACCGCGGGGTTGATAAGCGTAAAATATTTCTTGACGACAGGGATCGTTTTCGTTTTATTCACGACCTTTTTGAATTTAATGATAAAAATCCGGCGGGATCAATTTACTATCATTTTCGTAAATCACCGTCGGATATCCAAAATGTGCAGAAACGATTGCAACGCAAACTTTTAGTATATATTCATTGTTTTGCTATGATGCCAAACCATTACCATCTCCTTATATCCCCAGCCACAGAAAACGGGATTCCAAAATTCATGAAAAAGCTCAATATGGGCTACGCAAAGTATTTCAATGAAAAATATAACCGCACGGGGGCGCTATTTCAGGGAAAATATAAATCAGCGCATATAGAAAATGATAAGCATTTTCTATACATCCCCTACTATATTCATTTTAACCCCCTTGATCTTTATGAACCAAAATGGCGAAAAAGAAAAATTTCCGACATTAAAAAATCCGTAAATTTTCTCGGGTCATACCGCTGGAGTAGTCATTTAGATTATCTGGGAAAAAATAATTTTCCGTCTGTAACACAAAGAAAATGGATGCTTAAATATTTCAACGGTGAATCGGAATATGAACGCTTATTCATTAAAGAACTAAAAAATTATAGTGTTGATGAGTTGGGTGGCATAAGCCTTGAGTAACCTTTTATTATCTGAGTTATATTTTGACCCTCTAATTAAATTCTGGACATCCGATGTCCAGAATTTAATTAGTTTGTTAGAATTTCCGCGCTATCTTCCGTAATAAGCACTGTGTGCTCAAAGTGGGCGCTTTTTTTACCGTCGGCGGTTTTGAAGGTATAGCCGTCTTTGTCTAAATAGACATCGTCGGTACCAGCGTTCAGCATTGGTTCAAGAGCGATAACCATGCCTGGTTTCAATTTAGGACCGTTGCCTTTCGTTTTAAAATTCGGAATATACGGTTCTTCGTGCACTTCGTAACCAACGCCGTGTCCGCCCAGCTTTTTTACAATGCCGAATTTATGCGGTGCAACATATTTCTCAATTGCCTTGCCGATATCGCCCACAAATCCGCCGGGACGCACTGCTTTAATTCCAACATCAAGCGCCTCTTTGGTTATATCAATCAATTTTTGCGTTCGCGCGTCAATTTTCCCAACGGGCACGGTAACGGCAGCGTCGGTAATAAGCCCGCGATGGCGCACACCAAAATCAAGCGAAACGATATCGCCTTCTTTAAGGATAGTGGTATCGGGAATTCCGTGCACCACTTCGTTGTTTACGGAAACGCAAAGTGACGCCGGATATGGATACTGCGCGCCCCATGGCTGATAGCGCAAAAAGGCTGGTTCGTCGCCCGTTTCGCGAATTAGTTTCTCGGCAAGTTGGTCGAGCACGAGCGTTGTTATCCCCGGACGTACGTTGGCGGCGACTTGGCGCAGAATAACCGCTAAACGCTTACCGCCCTCGCGAAGCACTGTCCATTCCTGTTTTGATTTAATTGTTATCATTGAACGCCTTACTCAAAATTTCCTTATGTACCTCCCCTATCGACTGCTCGCCGTTTATTTCAAAAAAGCGATAAGTTTTTTCATTTTTTAAATATTTAATTGTGGGTGTTACACTCGTTTCAAACCATTTAAGACGTTTTTGTATGTCTTCTTCCTTAAGGTCGTCTATACGCCCTCTTGTGCGTAAATGGGTTTCGGAAAATTTTTTTGACACATTGATATAAAGTACGGTCGGTGTGCGCCCGTAAAATTTCATCGCTACTGTGAGTGCTTCCGCCTCTTCTTTATATCGCGGAGTACCGTCAATAATAAGATTCTCATTCCCTTTAAAATTTTCTATTAAAAACTTCGCCCAAAAATAAATGGCGAGAAATGAAGGCTGGAGAGAAGCATTATCGTATATTTTGCGTGACAATTTGCTTGAAAAACTTTCTCCTTTTATAAAATCCCTGAATTTCGTGCCTGTTTCAAGATAGAGAACATTTTCTTTCAAATAATTTTCTAGAAGTCTTGCTTGCGTTCCCTTTCCGCATCCGGAGCGCCCGATGAATATGATAGTTTGTTGGTTCATTAGTTTGTAAGTTTATTAGTTAATTCTAGCAGTTATATTCCCGTTTTTTAAACTAACCAACTTATTAACTTTTTAACTAACTTTAATACTCTCTCATTGAAATCTGCGCGTCTATCTTCTTGATTAGGTCAAGCACTACGGAAACGACGATGAGAAGGGCGGTTCCGCCGATAGCAAGCGCAGTAATGCCGGTAATCCCCCTCATAGCGAGAGGAAGCACCGCGATTAAACCAAGAAAGAGCGCACCGAAAAAAGTGACGCGGTTAAGCACGCGCGCGATATATTCGGAAGTGGAATTACCGGGACGCACGCCCGGAATAAACGCTCCGTTTTTCTGCAAATTCTCGGCGATTGAATTCGGATCAAATGTTACCGCCGTATAGAAATATGTAAAAAGCACCACTAACACGAAGTATGAGATTGAATATACCCAGTTATTTCCCACAACGTTTACCAAAAATTCTCCGATTTTGGCGAGTATGGCGTTATTTGCCGTGGACAAAAATGTGCCTATCATTTGCGGAAAAAGAAGTATTGAGAGCGCGAAAATTATCGGGATTACGCCCGCCTGATTCAAGCGCAGTGGCAGATATGTGGCGACCCCGCCGTATATTTTCATTCCGCGCACGCGCTTGGCGTATGTCACCGGAAGAGGCCTCTCGGCCTCGGTAATAAATACCACGCCCGCCACAATAAGAAGCGCCGCTATTATAAACGCGAGATAAAGCGGGAGCTGGGAAACATCAAAAGTGAAAAGCAGTTGTCCGACTTGCGAAGGAATCACCGCCACAATACCGGCAAAAATAATAATTGAAACGCCGTTCCCGATGCCGAACTCGGAAACAAGCTCTCCTATCCACATTAAAAGAATGGAACCGCTGGTAATAATGGCGAGATTAATTATGCTATTGAAAAAATCCAAATGTTCGATTACTCCCTGTCTCTCAAGAAGAATCAAAAGCCCGAATCCTTGAAGCAAGGCGAGTGGAATTGTGAGAAGCCGCGAATACTGGGTGAATTTTCTTCGGCCGAGTTCCCCTTCTTCGTGATAAAGCTTCTTAAGGGCAGGCACCATGATAGTGAGAAGTTGCATTATGATTGAAGAAGTAATATAAGGGCCGACACCGAGCATTACTATCGAGAGATTAGAAAGTCCACCGCCGGAAAAAATATTCAAAAGCCCGAAAAATTGGTTGTTGGTAAGAAACTGTTCAAGGCGAAGCGCGTCAATTCCGGGAATTGGAATCGTGGCGAGCACTCGGAATACAACAAGCGCGCCCAGTACGAATATAATCCTTTGGCGCAAAACTTTGTCGGTAAATACGAATGTTATTTTATTTAAGAGATTTTGCATATTAGCTAATACTACCACCTGCTCCTTCTATCGCTTTTTTTGCACCAGCGGTAGCGGTCATTCCCTTAATCTCAAGTTTCTTGGTAACAACCCCTTTGTTTAAAATTTTTATTTTAGGAATTCTTCCGCGACATTTTTTAACAAGCCTTTTTTCAGTAAGAATCTTGCGGGTTACTTTGTCGCCCGCCGAAAAAGCGCCCTCAAGCGTGCCGAGTGTAATCACGCTAGGCGCTACGCGCACAGTGGTGAACATACTGCCGCGTTTATTGATGGTAACGCCGCGTCTGCGCGGCAATTTTTTAATAATATCGCGAAGCGCCGGCCTGATTTTATTTCCGGCACGCGCCTTCTGACCCTTTGTACCGCGACCGGAGGTCTTGCCACGCTTCCCACCGCGACCGATGTATTTTTTCTTTTTATTTTGATGTGTGCGTTTTATTTGCATGATACGAATATTCTGTTAATTCATTAGCGTTCATTTGTAAATTGGCGGTCATTCGTAGATTGGTACACATTACCTAATCGGCCTCTTGTCCGAAACCACCATAAGAGCTTTTACGGCTGCGCGGGCGTTATTCAGTTTATTTTTGCTTCCGGAAAATATTTTTGCGGACACATCGCGTACACCTGCGAGGTCAAGCACATTTCTGACCGAGCTCCCCGCCACAAGCCCTTTGCCGTGATTGGGAAAAATGAAAACTTTAGCCGAAGAATATTTAGCGGAAACATCGTGCGGAATGGAGAACTTTTTATTTAGGCGGATTTTTATCAAATTTTTCTTGCTGTTTTTCATTGCTTTATCAATAGCAAGCGAAGTATCACCGGCCTTGCCTATACCCACACCAACGGATCCTTTCCTGTCGCCAATAACCATAGCCACGCTAAAGCTGAAACGGCGACCACCGGCGACCACGCGCGCCACGCGCCTGATATCGATTAATTTTTGATCAAACTCCGGCTTCACACGGTCATACTGCGGACGGCGTCCTCCGCGGACTCCTCCGCGCTTGCCTTCCTTTTTGAAATTACTCACCCGTTCCGGGCGTCCGGCAGGGGCTAAAACTGGCGCCTGAATAATTGCTTCTACCGCCCCAGTTACATCTGCGGTTACCTCATTCACAATATTAGCCGCCACGGCCTCCGCTTCGGCGATAAGTTCTTCTTTTTTGATTTCTTTTTCTTCGTCCATAAAATTAGTTTTATTGTTGATTAGTTTTTTAGTTTATTAGAAATTTATCAACTTATCAACTTTTAAACTCGTTAACTAAAACTTAAGTCCTCCCTCGCGAGCCCCTTCGGCAAGCGCCTTCACTCGCCCGGCATATTTAAATCCCCCACGGTCAAAAACCGCATTTGTGATTTTCTTGCTAATCGCCGTTTTTGCAAGAATTTTCCCGGCTTCTTTGGAACTAATTAATTTTGTCTTTCCCTTAAGTCCCATGTCGGAAGCCGAAGCAAGCGTCACGCCTAGGTCGTCATTTATAAGTTGGGCATAAATAAACTTATTTGACCTAAAAACCGCGAGACGGGGGATCAAAGCAGTCCCGCTCACTCGCGCTCTAACACGCGCATGGCGTCTTATTCTCGTATTGGTTTTTTTATTTCCGTTATTCATATTTTATGCCTAAATAAATTTTTCGAATTTATCGGCCGTCCGTCTTTGGCGGATTAGGCGGATTTCTTCCCCTGTTTTCTGCGGATAACTTCGCCAACGTATCTGAACCCCTTGCCTTTATACGGTTCCGGCTTCTTAAGAGACCTAAGAACGTTCGCGAATTGCCCAACAGCATCTTTATCAATACCAGTTATTGTAATATTATTTTTTTCCGCTTTTACAGTAAGCCCTTCCGGTATTGGAACTAAAACCGGGTGTGAAAATCCAAGAGCCAAATTTATTTTATCCCCCGCTACCTCGGATTTAAAGCCGATGCCTTCAAGAATAAGTTTTTTTTCGTACGGGGTGTGCGTTCCGGTAATCATATTTTTTAAGTGAGACGCGTAGGTTCCCCACATCGCACGAGATGCAATATCATTTCTCTTCGGATTAAGGGTAATTTCTTTTTTCCCAATAGTAATTTCAATATCGTCACGAAAATGGCGCTTAATTTCGCCTTTGGGGCCTTTAACAGAAATAATAAAGCCGTCTTTTTTGATTTCTGTTTTATCCGGTATTTGAATTATTTGTTTTCCTATTCGTGACATATCAATTTTATATGAGCGAAGCGATTAATAAAATTGAGTACCCGGCGCCTATTTTGCCGGTAGATAAAGCGGGCGACACGCGGGCGAATAGCCCAGTCCTATTCGGACCAGTGCCGCTTAAACTATACTTATTCAATTTTATTTTTAAACTTTTAATCATATATCTCTGTAAAATAGGTGCCGGGTAATGTTTTGCACCCACCTTTGAAAATTCGTGCGTACACCAATTCCCAAAGGTGGGCAAAGCCATTACCATATCTTAAAAAGCGCTTCTCCGCCGACAAGTTCTTTCTTTGCTTCTTTTTCCGTCAAAATTCCCTTGGGAGTGGAAAGCATGAGCGCGCCGTGACCACTTTTAACAGAGCGAAGTTCTTCAACTCCCATGTATACCCGCCTGGACGGCTTAGAAACCCGGGAGACATCTTTGATGCGTGACTTACCGTCATCATATCGAAGAGTAATCTCAAGCGCGGAACCGACTTTGCGCGAGCGCTTCGCAACCGCCGTTATATATCCGATCCGAAGGAGAGCTAGGGCGATAGCGTTCTTCATATTTGAATAGGGCATCAAGACTGACTCGCGTTTTACAACGCTTCCGTTTTTTAGTCGTATGATCATGTCAGAGATTGGGTCCATTGGGTTAGTTTATGGGTTTATTAGTTTTAAATTCCTTTTTTAACTTACTAACTTATCAACTAATTAACTAAATTCATTACCATGATGATTTCTTAATTCCCGGAATCATACCATCGTTGGCAAGTTCGCGGAAACAAATTCGGCAAAGGTCAAAGTCGCGCATATATCCGCGCTTGCGCCCGCACTTAAAACAGCGTTTAACAACGCGACTTTTGAATTTAGGCATTCTGGTCGCCCTGACTTTTGTTGATGTTTTTGCCATTTTTTAACGAGTTTACTGACGACTATAAAAAATGAGCATCCCGCTTTGCGGGGAGCCATTTTTATTAATGGATTCCTGCGGGGAGTCATTTTATAAAATGTGGCTTCTTCCCCATCGGGAGCCATTTTCTATTTTTTGCTAATATCGCGCTTTTATTCTTCTGAATTCATTGAAACCCAAAAGGAGATAAGCGGATTAAACAAAAAAGCTCTTTACGAGCTAGGGAAAGTATATATGAGGTAAAAAGCAATGTCAAACAAAAAAAGCGCCAGATTTATAATGATTTATGGAGATTAATTTTAATTTTTCTTAAACGGAATGCCGAGATACTCAAAAAAAGCCGTGGCTTCTTCTTTATTTTTGGCAGTCGTAACGATAGTGATAGCTAAGCCGAATACATCCTTCAGGTCTTCGTCGGCAGTTTCGGGAAAAATACTGTGTTCTTTTATACCGATAGTGAGATTACCCATTTGGTCCACCGCATTTCTGGAAATACCCTTAAAATCCTTTGTGCGAGGCAATGCGACATTTAAAAATTTGTCCAAAAATAAATTCATACGAGTACCGCGAAGCGTCACCATAGCCCCTAAAATATCTCCTTTTCTTGTTTTAAAGGTAGCAACTGCTTTTTTGGCGGGACGCGGAGACGCTTTTTGTCCTGTAATTTTTGATAAGCGATCTGTTATAAAATCATTTTTCTTGCTATCTTTCTTTATCTGCGAGCCAGTACCAACTGAAACAACCGCTTTTAAAAGACGCGGGACTTGCATCACATTTTTATAATGAAATTTGCTCCTTAGGTGGGAAAATGATTCCAAATTTTTTTCTTTTACTGTTTTTGTTTTCATATATTTTATTAGTGAACGAAGTGAACTTTTAAAATAATGACCCAGCACTAAATTTACTGGTTGAACTGGCGGGCGCTACGCGGGCGAATAGCCCGGTCCTATTCGGACTAGTAGCGCCAACAATATACTCACTTATTTTTTTATTTAATATTGATTCCATAGTATTTTGTAAATTTAGTGCTTGGGTAAGTAAATTATAGTCGCTCATTTTATTCGCTCGTTAATTTTCTAAATTTCCACGCCACTTTTTTTTGAAACGCGAACTATTTTTTTCCCTTTGTGAACGATGGAAACGCGCGTGCCTTTGTTTGCCTTAGGGTCAATAAGCGCCACATTTGAAATATGTATCGGAAGCGCGACAGAAACAGTGGTTCCCTTCTGTCCGCTTTTTTTCGCGCGCTGATGGCGTTTTACCACATGCACACCCAGAACCACCACGCGATCTTCATCGCGAAGCACGCGGGTTACAGCACCATGTTTCCCTTTATCTTTACCCGTAAGCACTATTACATTGTCTCCTTTTTTTATATACATGGTTGATTTTTAAGGAGTAAAACGACTATAAAAATCACCACCCAGCACTAAATTTACCGGAATTATACCGGGCGTCGCGCGGGCGAATAGCCTGGTCCTATTCGGACCAGTAGTGCTTGTTATATACTCACTTATTCTCATTTTTAAACTTTGTTTCATTTTTTTGTAAATTTAGTGCTTGTGTCTAATAAATTATAGTCACTTATGTTCCTTAATTTATAAGACCTCCTGCGCAAGAGAAATAATTTTCTGGTATCCCCGCTCGCCTATTTCACGCGGGATAGGTCCGAACACGCGCCCCGCTCTCGGCTCACCCTTATCATCAACAAGTACTACGGCTATATCGTCAAAAGTAATATATGAGCCGTCTTTTCTGCGAAAAGGTTTCTTCTGTCTCACAACAACTCCTCGCACAATATCTTTCTTCTTAACAAGCTTTCTCGGCTCGGCTAATTTTATGGAAAGAATAACCAAGTCACCAATCTCGGCGTAGCGACGCTTTGATCCGCCCAATACCTTAAACACTCGGCCTTCTTTCCCGCCCGAGTTATCCGTTACTATTACATTTGTACCTGCTTGAATCATAATAAAAAATCAAAAATGTAAATATAAATTATTACACTTCTTCAACTAACTTAAAATGTTTATCGCGAGAAATCGGCCTCGTCTCTTCTATTGTAACCGTACTTCCAACCTCTGGCTTTACGCCTTTCACATGCGCCTTGAAACGTTTATTGTGTTCCATGTATTTCCCATATTTCTTATTCTTCACATAACGCGACACGGAAACGACAATAGTTTTATCCATCTTATTGGAAACAACTACTCCTTTAAATTGCTTCCTGTGTGAATTTTCTTTTTTGTTAGCCATATTATTTATATTTCCTAACGAGCCCACGGGCGAAAACTTGTTTTCATCTGGGGCGAGTGACGGAAATTCAAGTGATTTGTATTTTGTGACATAGCTTATATTATCGTGAAGAAATTTCAGACATAATCCGCGCGATTTCTTTGCGAAGACATTTCCCTTCTTTCACATTCTTTATTTTGCTTCCTGAAATACCAAAACGAAATACACGAAGCGATTCTCTTTTTTCGCCGAGAAGTTTTATCAAGTCCTCCGTTTTTTTTGATTTAAGTTCGTTCATGATATTTAGGCATGATTGCGGGAAGCTACACGCGTCTTTATGGGAAGTTTAGTACCAGCTTTTCTAAGTGCCTCTTTGGCAACCGCATCAGTTACTCCGTCAACTTCGAAAATAACACGGCCGGGTTTAACTTGCACTTCATAACCGGCTGGATCGCCTTTACCTTTACCCATAGGTACTTCAGCTGGTTTTCTTGTAAACGGCCTGTCTGGGAAAATGCGTATCCACATTCTTCCTGTTTTTCCCAAATGGCGCACCATAGCGCGACGAGCCGACTCAATTTGGTTTGACTTGATACGAGCGGTAGAAAGCGACTTGAGCCCAAATGAGCCGAATGAAATTCCAACCCCGCGAGTCTCCTTGGAACCCTCGAGATTTTTTCGGCCCTTGTGCCATTTTCTGAATTTTACTTTTTTGGGAAACAACATAAATTTAATTTTAAATTTTTACTGAAAACAAATGATTATTTTTTCGGCGCTTGTTTTTCGGTGAATATTTCTCCCTTATAAATCCAAACCTTGATGCCAACATCACCATAAGGAAGATGCGCTTTTTCTCGAGCAAAATCAATATCGGCGCGAAATGTCTGAAGGGGAATGGCTCCTTTTTTGATTTCTTCCCGTCTTGCCATGTCCGCTCCACCCAAACGGCCCGACAGTGCGACTTTGGCGCCTTTCACTTCACGATTCGCCATAATTTTTTCAATAACTTGTTTCAGTACTCTTCGGAAAGGCAATCTTTTTTCAAGCGCTTCAGCCGCCATATAAGCGACAATAGCGGCATCCGATTCGGGAGAATGGATTTCCTGAACGTCAATTTTAAATTCTTCGGGAACATTAATTTTTTTTCTCTTCATTTCTTTCAAGAGATCTTGACGAAGTTTTATCTGACCTTCACCGGAACGGCCTATAATCATTCCCGGGCGGGATGATTTCAAAACAATGCGGAGTTTTTTCTCGCTTCTCTCGATATCCACTCCCGCTACATAAAAACCGCGCATTCTTTTATTTAAATATTCACGGATAAGCACATCTCCGCGCAAGAATTCTTGGTATTTCCCGCGCGCGCCAAACCAGCGCGACTTCCAGTCGCGGAGAATTCCTAATCTGTGTGCAAATGGGTGAACAATTTTTGACATGTGGTTGATTTTTAATAACAGAATTATTTATCTGTTTCTTTTTTTACCTTTTTCTCCTTCACTACTTTTTCAATTAACGTTACTACTACATTACTTGAGCGTTTTTTTATCGGGAACGCGCTCCCTCTTGCGCGAGGCATTGAACGTTTAAGCGTTACGCCCTGGTCTACGCGAATATTTTTTATTATCAAATTTTTTGAATCCAACCCAAAATTTTTTTCGGCGTTGGCAACGCTGGAACGGATAAGTTTCTCAAGCGGAGTCCCCGCGCGCTTTACCAAAACACGAAGCATATGTAACGCCTCGGGAACAGATTTTCCTTTAACTAAATCGGCAACAAGGCGGACTTTGCGCGGAGACTGGCGATAGTTATAGAGAGACGCTTTCAT
>CAYIKU010000021.1:0-11520 GCA_964364185.1 uncultured Candidatus Saccharibacteria bacterium | reverse complement strand
ACCCGGATCTCGCACTCCCGAAGCGCGTATACTACCGTTGTAATACACCCCGACAATATAATTGACCCCGAAGCGCGTATACTACCGTTGTAATACACCCCGACATTGCTATTATTCTAAAACAACTCCATAAGTAAAACAGATTTTTAATAAAAATAAAACTCGTATTATTAAAAATTCTTTAAACCTGAACTCGAGTGTTTACCTATTACATGCGATCGCATGTAATAGGTAAACACCAAAAACTATATGGGGGCAGTATGCGGGTTAAAGTTTTTTAAGCGAGAGAACTTCTTTTTGGTTAAGTTCTCTCGCTGTCCCTTCTTTTATTTTACCAAGAATAATTGTGCCAATGCGAGTACGGACAAGCCGCACTATCGTAAGACGCACCTTGTCGGCCATCCTTCTAATTTGATGATTGCGCCCTTCTTTAAGTACCAGAAAAAATTCCCGCCTGCTTATCCTTCTGGTTTTAGCGGGCAGAGTCATTCCGTCACGAAGGCGCAGTCCTTCTCCCATAGCCCGTAGTTGTGAGTCTTGCACATTTTCCCGCACGGATACGCGATATTCTTTTTCAATTTCATGCTCCGCCCCGGTTATTTTTTTAGCCAGCACCCCGTCGTTTGTAAGTAAAAGAATCCCCTCGCTTTCTTTGTCTAAACGGCCGGTAATGTGCAGATTTTCGTACTGCGGAAATAAATCATATACTGTTTTACCTTCGCTTTTTACGCGCGAGGAAACAATACCGCGGGGTTTGTTAATAATTACCGTTTTTTTGCCGGCAAATTGATTGTCTGCTCCACCGACTATTTTAACATTATCTTTCGCCGGGTCAATTTTTGCGCCGATCAAAGCAATTTTATCATTTATTAAAATTTTTCCCGCGCGAATATACGCCTCGGCCTCTCTCCGGGACAACAAACCCTGTTCCGATAAATATTTTTGAACACGCATCATGTAAATTGACGGACTTTGTATGTGTGAACTGGAATCAGTTTTTGGCAGTTGTTATTTGCTTGCAAAATTCATTTCCTTGCGCTTTTTCGGCATTATGCCGTTGGCGATAATAATTTTTTCGTATTCTTCCTGCTCTATAGTTTCCTTTTCAATAAGACGGAGAGCTATGGCATCAAGCACTTTCCTGTGATCTTTAAGCACCCTTCTCGCCTTAGCAAATGCTTCATTTATTATTTTTGCCACTTCGGCATCAATCTTGGCCGCCACCTCTTCCGAATATTCCCTATCCCCCAATCCTTTACCGAAAATAGTGCGACCGCCCAACCCTTCAAGAGCCATTGGTCCGAGCATTGACATTCCGTACTTGGTCACCATATCGCGCGCCAAAGCGGTGCTAACCTGAAGATCGCTTGAAGGTCCGGTAGTGATGTCGCCAAAAATCATTTCTTCCGCCACATATCCGCCAAGCGCCACCGCGATATCATCCAAAAATTCTTTGCGTGACTGGAGACGTTTTTCTTCAAGGGGAAGTTTAAGCGTGTATCCGCCGGCATACCCGCGCGCCACTATTGAAATCTTGTGCACCGGATCGGCAAATGGAAGAACCGAAGATACGAGAGCGTGCCCCCCTTCGTGGTAAGCCGTAATTTCTTTTTCTTTTTTTGAGAGAATATGGCTTCTCCGTTCAGGCCCCAACATTACTTTTTCAATAGAACGTATAAGGTCAAATTGCGCCACTTTTTTTCTGTCTTCGCGCGCGGCAAGTATCGCCCCTTCATTCATAAGAGAATATAAATCAGCACCTGAAAATCCGGGTGTTCGTTCAGCCACCACGCGCAAGTTCACATCTTCCCCGAGCGGTTTTTTAATGGCGTGGATTTTGAGAATCTCTTCGCGGTCGTCGCGGTCCGGCAAATCAAGCGTTACTCGCCTGTCAAAACGGCCCGGACGAAGAAGCGCCGGGTCAAGCACATCGGGACGATTGGTTGCGGCCATAACAATAACTTTTTCGGCTGGCTCAAATCCGTCCATCTCCACCAAAATCTGGTTTAATGTCTGTTCGCGTTCGTCGTTTCCCCCGCCGACACCCGTTCCGCGCACCCGCCCGACAGCGTCAATTTCGTCTACGAAAATAATCGCCGGCGCCGCTTTCTTGGCCATCATGAAAAGATCCCTGACTCGTGAAGCGCCGACTCCCACAAACATTTCCACAAATTCCGAACCCGAGAGATGAAAAAATGGCACCCCCGCCTCGCCCGCCACCGCGCGAGCCAGTAAGGTTTTTCCCGTGCCCGGCGCGCCCATCAAAAGCACGCCTTTGGGAATTCGCGCCCCGATATCCAAAAATTTTTTAGGATTTTTCAAAAAATCAACAATTTCTTTCAGCTCTTCTTTGGCTTCTTTGACGCCGGCAATGTCTTTGAAAGTAACTTTCTGATTTATATCTTCCGGGTCGATAACCCGCGCCTTGGACTGGCCGAAAGAAAACGCTTGCATGCCCGCGCCCTTGACTTGACGCGACAAAAACCAAAAGAAAAGCAAAATAAAAATAATCGGAATAAAAAATGGCAAGATATTGACAAGCCAAAAAGAAAACCCCGTGTCGGATTTTATTTCAATTTCGGCTTTGGATAATTGCTCCGGAGACACGCCGTAATTTTTGAGCGTCTCGGAAATTGAGGCCTCGCGTTCCTTCTTTGATTTCTGTGTAGTATCGTCTTTAAATAGAACCGTGAGATTTTCTCCTTCAACCGTAAGTTTTTTAACCTCCCCAACAATCACTTTCTGCGCTACTTCGGAAAGAGTAATCGTTTTATCCTCGGCTTTTCTATTTTCTATTATCACCGAGTAAAGACTGGTGATGAGCATAAAAATAATGATGGCAGTTAATACATTGGAAAGAAGTTGGCGGCGGCCAATTTTGGGAGACTTGGGAGGATTAGGGTTATCTTTTTCGCCCTTATTTTTATTGGGTTTTATGAATTGCATGGGATTAATTATACATAAAACATCATCAAATGAAAGCGCGGGGAAGAATGAACTGATGTGATAACATTAACCCATGTCTCTAGTAGAAAACAAAAAAGCTGGTCTCAAATATGAATTTCTTGAAAAATACGAGGGTGGTATTGAACTCTTTGGATATGAGGTCAAATCAATACGGAATCATCGCGGTTCTTTGGATGGAGCTCATATAATAGTGCGCGGCGGTGAAGCATATTTGGTTGGTGCACATATTCCGCCATATCAACCGGCAAATACTCCGAAAAATTATGATCCCGTACGCACCCGAAAAATTCTTTTGACTAAAAAAGAAATTTGGGAGATTGGCGGACAAGAATCCAAGCGTGGGTTGACAATAGTCCCGCTTTCAATGTATAGTAAGGGAGTAAAGATAAAAGTGTCGCTTGCAGTAGCGCGTGGAAAGAAAAAATACGACAAACGCGAAACGTTAAAAAAACGCGACACTGAACGAGAAATGAGACGCGCATTGAAAACAGAATAATGGGGATGCATTGTTTAGACAAAAGAATGCATATAATCGTGCAGGTGGAAGCCCAGAAACTTCCTTAAAATTCTGGAAAAAGTACATGCAAATGCACTTTCAAAAGCTAGGGGGATAGTATCTCCTTACGCTCCGGCTTTCGCTTTAGCCTAAGCCGCATTCGCCTCCCTTATGCCTGATACGGGAATGCGAGTGTAATCTTTTCGGGCTGGAATTGCTACATTTTCCGGTAGTAATTTAAGAATTAGGAAATCGATAATACGGAATCTTGAGAATTTTTTATCCGCATTGTTTAAAACTTGAAATTCTCTAAACTTTGTAGAATCGTTTGTGTGCACCTTTTGGACGCGGGTTCGCCCCCGCCATCTCCACAAAAATAAAAAAGACCCTGCCTTGTGCGGGGTGTTTTTTATTTTCGGGGAGCTATTAGCGGGGGCGAAGGCCGGAGTGGAAAGTGGAAGGTTTAGCCTTCCATTTTGTTAGACAAGGAACAATATACATTTTATATGCATGACACCCAGGGAAAAAATTTATTAGACCTTGAACTTGTTGTACAAAATATTTCAGAGAGTATTTACAAAGAAATTACCGATTGACCGCCGTGCGTGTAATAAAGTAGGTATTTATTCTTTCTTTGTATCCTTGACTTCAACTTTCACCTCTGGCACCGCATCGCCGTGAGTAGCGCCGTCAATAATTTCTTTTACTTTATTCAAAATTTCTTTCGGGTCGTACTGGCTTTTTACTAAATAGAGAACAGCGCCCAAACTAAGGGCTTTTTCAGCGTCAGCTTGACCGGCTAGATTAGTAAGCATTACTACCGGAACACTTTTTAATTTTTCATTTTGCTTCACCTTACGAAGTACGTCAAAACCGTTTATTTTGGGCATCATGACATCAAGAAGCATTATGGTCGGAGCAGATTCCATCTTTTCCAACTTTGAAATTGCTTCCTCGCCATCAAGCGCTATTTCAAGCTCGTAACCGCTCGCCCGAAAAGCTCTCTCATACATTCGACCCATTAATGGGTCATCTTCTGCCATAAATATTTTTGCCATATTTTTTATTATTTATTTTTAATTCTTAAAACTTCTTCTAATTTTCTTACTATTTCCATTGAGTCTTGCTCCATTTTGATAAGAAAAAGATTCGCCCCTAATTCAAAAAATTTTTCAGCATCTTCTTTATTGATGGAATTAGTAAGTATCACTACCGGTATATTCTTCAACCTTTCGGAAGCGCGAATTTTTTGAAGAACATCGATACCGTTCATTTTTGGCATTATCGCGTCAAGGGCAATAACATCAGGCAGCGGATTCATCGTTTCCAAGAGCTTAAGCGCTTCGGGACCGTCGTTTACTGTTTCAATTTCATGATTTGCCATGCGAAACACGCGCTCATACATACGAGTTATGAAAACATCATCATCAATAAGAAAAAATTTACTCATAACGCAAAATTAAACGACCTTAAATATACTTAAACATATTATAACATCTTATCGCGAGGCAATCGGCATGGTAAGCCGGAAAGTGCTCCCCTCGCCTAGGGCACTTTTAGCTAAACTGACTTTGCCACCCATCGCCTCAACCACAAGCTTGGTGATATAGAGGCCAAGCCCAGTACTTTTACTAACATCACGGGTCAGTATCTCTTCCCCTGCTTGTTGGAATTTGCGGAAAAGAAGACTTTGGTTTTCGGGAGAAATACCCTTGCCGGTGTCAGTAACAGAAACAGCCACTGAATTACCGTCCTTTTCAACTATCACCGTAATCGTCCCTTTTTCAGTATATTTGACAGCATTGTCAATAAGATTGGAAATAGCTTGCTTAATGCGAGTAGAATCAGTAAGCGCAAGAGGAATTGTTTCTTTGGGCTCGTTAAACGTAAGTACAAGATTTTTTGCCTTAGCCAGTGGTTCAATTTCCTTACAAGTTTCTCTAATGATTGGCAAAATATCAACCGGTTCTTTTTTGAACATGGTTTTCCCCTGCTCAAGTCGAGAAACATCCAGGAAGTCATTAACGATACCTATAAGTCGGGTGCTTGCCTCATGTATATCTGAAATCATCCCGGCCATGTCTTTATCAACAATTTTATCCTTGTATAAATCTTGAATCATTTCACTATTGCCACGAATAGCGGTAAGCGGCGTTCTAAGTTCATGAGAAGCGACGGCAAAAAACTCTTCCCTGCTCCGTTCTATTACTTTGGCTTCGGTAATATCTTGAAACAAGAGCACATATCCTATCACTTCGTTATGGTCGCGTATCATGATAATCGGCGCAATAAATAGTTTAAGAAATTTACTGCCAAACATAATTTCTGGTATATCAATATTTCGTCTTTCCATAATGCATCGCTCGCTCTGTTCAAGAAGATTCACGGTGCCTTGAAAAATTCCACTAATATTCACCATGGTCATTGATTCGTCTGTAATTCCGAGGATTTTCGCCACTGCTTGGTTTTTTATAATAATATGGTGCGTTGTATCGGCTATAATAAAACCGAAGGAAATGCTGTTTAATGAAGCCATTAATCGCGCCTGTTCTTCCCCAAGCTCCCGCGTGCGTTCCACAACCTTGCGCTCGACACTTTCCTTTTCCTCGGCTAGCTCTTTTTCAAGCTCTCGGGCGTCTTCCAGAATATTAAGCATCGCACTTTCGGCGTCGGCAAGAGATTTGTTGGTTTTACCTATGTCTTCTATTTTTTTGGCCAGCTCTTT
This sequence comes from uncultured Candidatus Saccharibacteria bacterium, assembly GCA_964364185.1. Taxonomy (GTDB): domain Bacteria; phylum Patescibacteriota; class Minisyncoccia; order Phycocordibacterales; family VMEP01; genus JAUYLU01. Next base: position 5,332 of record CAYIKU010000021.1, on the reverse strand, counting down.
TGTTTTTTCTCTGACCTTTTCCTCAAGGCCGGAATGGGACTCCTCTAGCTTTTGGACCATGTCGTTAAAAGCAGAGGCCAGCTGTTCAATCTCATCCCCTGTTTTAATATTAACTCGGTAGGTAAGATTGCCTTGGGCAATTACTTCAGTAGCTTCATGAAGATATTTAATTGGCCGGGTAAATATAAAAGCTATAAGAAAGGTAACCAAAATCACAATGACAATCAAAAAAGCCGCCGTTATTCCCAGGCGGGTCTCCATCTCTACTATCGGCAGAAAGGCCTCCTCTGTGGTAATTTCGGCCACCAGCGTCCATCCCCTTTGGGGAAAACACATTGAGGCACCAATAACCTGCTGTTGGGCGTAATTGGTGTAGGTGGTCGCTATCTCTTCTTTGTTCTCCAGGCATTTTTTTACCGGCAGGGTATCAATTTTTATTCCGATAAAATAATACTCTCCGGTCTTTTGGGTTGAGCGAGGATGAACAAGCATTTCCTTTTCCCTGTCAACAAGATAAATTTCCAAAGTTCCGGCCTGGTCCAGCGAACTGGTCAACGCTCCTTCCTGTTTTTGCAGCTCGCCCGAGAGAACGGCATAAAGTTTTTCCGTTTTAAAAACATTAACTAAAACTCCCAAAAGCTCCCCTGTTTCTTTATCGGTCAAGGGGCTGGCAACGATAAACTGATGGCCCAGCAAATCATCGGTAATAAAAACTTCTTTTTGGCCGTTAAGGAAATACTCGTCATTCGCCTCGTCTTTGCCAATTTCTTTCTCGTCTGTTGCGGAGACCACTTTCCCCTTTAAATCCAGAATTAGAATGCCCGCCAAGGTTGGGTCTAAAGATTGTTTATTTTTAACCAAATGCTGGTTTAAATCTTGAACCGCCCGGCTTGAGCGGGTTTTGATAATCTCTTTTATGCTGTCCCTGATAAAACCGTCCGAAGAAAAATCAATAGTTCTTGATTTAATGGAGTCAAGGAAAGCGTAGACCTGGCCCTCCTTGGCCTCGGCAAAAAGCAGAAGTTTATTGGCAATCTCCCGCTCCAAGTCCTGACGGGCGGCGCTGATATTAAAAACGCCCCAAACCGCCAGAGGCAAAAGCCCCACCAAAAGAAAAAGGATTAAAAGTTTGGTTTTAATGCTTTTTAATTTAATCATGTTCCCTGTTCTTTCTTAAGTTCCGGCGATTCGTCTTGGGCCATTTTCAGGGACTTCTTAAGTTCCACCATTTTAAGCTCCCTGCCCACGGCGCTCTCTTTAAACTTGGTTAATTCGGCGATGGCTTTATTCCGTAGTTCATCCGCCTCTCTTTCGGCGGTAATATCCCTGGAAATAAATAACACATATTTAAGCTGTCCAGATTGGTCTTTCACCGGTACTAGATTACTAAAACACCAATGGCCTGTAGAGGTCCCTGGGACATGTTCTAAAAGAATTGTTTGTTCTTTGCCCTCCAATGTAAGTTTCATTTTAGTTTTTAGCTCCTCATGACAGTTTTTCTCAATGCAATTCATATATTGCCAATTTTTAATTTCTTCTTCGGTTTTACCCGTTAAAAAATGTTCTTCCCTGCCATGTTTGTTAACGGAAATTAAGTTGCCCTTCGTATCAAACCATTTAATGCAAAGTGGTGCAGCATCAGCTAATGCCTGGTATCTGTCATTTCTTTCTAAAAGCTCCTCTTCTGTTTTTACCGGATTATTATTCATATTAAGTTTCCCTTTTCTTTTAGTTTTTTAATTTCTTCTTTCAGCTCTATCATTTTAAGTTCCCTGCCTTCGGTTAGTCTTTTGAATTTCTCAAGCTCTTCATTTTTTTCTCCCATCTCGCAATTTGCTTTCCGGAGCTGTTCGCCGGTCGCCTCAAGCTGTTTTTGAGAATTTTGAACATTATCAAGCATCTGGTTGAAACTGTTCGCCAAATAACTAAATTCATCTTTTGATTTAATATTTATCCTTTGGTTTAAGTCGCCGGCGGTCACTTTCTTAACTGTTAAAACCATATCCTCCACCGAGCCGACTATTCTTTTGGAAATAATTAAGGCAACCGCCCCGCCCAAAATAGAAGAAAATAATATAACGATAAGGGAAATTGTCTTCTGATTATTGCTTTCTTTTAAGAGCCCGTTCAAATTCCGATCAATATCCCCAGCGATATGGGCGGAATTGATGTTAATTTCGACAAAGATGTTTTTAACCTTGTCCAAATGATATTGCTCCTTTAATTTCAAATTATTGATATATTCTTTGTCTTTCGGGTCTTTCTCGCCCTCGAAATGACTATTGAATATTGTTATTAATTTTTCGGTCTCAAATATAAAATCTTGATGTAGTTGGTTAATGACAATAATATATTTCTCAAATTTCTTTGAATTGTCTAATTTCTCAATGGCGTGCTGAAAATGCTTCTTGTTAAATTCGTATTCCGCTTTAATGGCCGGCAATTTTTCCGAGTCGGTCTCTAATAAAAGAAGCATCAAGATATTGCTGATACTTAGCGAATGTGTGGTAATATCTTCGGTCGCTTCTTTTAAAAGAGTTGTTTCGTAAACTGCGTTGCTAAGTTTGCCGATAAAAAAATTAACATATAATGAAATGGCTGCCAAAAACACAATGCTCGCCAAAAAAGCTACCAATAATTGAGTGCGAATTTTTTTCATATCAATTTTACGCCTTTAACTTTTTTACCCCGCTAGAAAGTCCCGTCCTTTCTAGCGGGGCTTACTCGGCGATTTTTCTCACCGCTTCAAAATCTTTTGTGTCTGTCAAGATAAAGCGGTCGGCGCCGAATGTGGCTAAATAACTTCTGCCTTCTTCCGACTCGTTCATTTTCAAAAGCGTTTGGCGCCAGTATTCAATCTTTTCCGCCGAGAAATTGGAACTTACCATGAAAATTTGGTCGGGATAAGGACCACTTGGCCCGTCGACCGGCAAAAGCTGTAATTCTTTTTCAATGCGAGGATTCTCTTGGGCTAATTTTTTCCAAGCCAAATCTTTAGCCGCCCCGCCGTCGTATTCTCCGTTTAAAACCGCTAAAATCGGTTTTTCGTGCGTCCCCAAAAAAGAAGTAACGCTAAAAAAAGTTTCCGGGTCATAGCCCTTGCTTTTCAGAAAGTATCTGGGGAAATAATAACCGGCCGAGGTGTAAGCATCGACATAAGCGAATTTCTTGCCTTTTAAATCCTCTATTTTATTTAATCCGCTGTCTTTTCTGGTAAAAATGTAACTGTAATAAACTGAAACGCCGTTTTTCTCGCCTCTGACAACAGGCACTGTCAAACCTTCGCTAATCATTCGATAACTGGCCAAACTTCCCATAAAACCGCCCTTAATCTGGCCGAGTTGCATTTGACTGACGAAAGAACCGTAATCTTTGAGGGGCACAAGATACCATTCGTCGTCAGTGTGTTTATTCAAGTAATCAACCAGTGTTTGATATTGATTGATTGTTTCCTGTTTAGTGGCGGTCGTGCCAATGCCGATTTTTTCTTTTTGAAGAGCTATTTCTCCGGTAATGGGAGAATCTTTAAAATACCAAAACCCTCCGATTAATAAAGTGATTATTAAGACACCTATAATATAGATAATTTTTTTCATAATTTGTTTTTAGTTGTTAACTGAAGAAAATCGCATAAAAAAATTTTAATAAACTTATTCTTCTCCAAGCAAGCGTCTTGTTAAGGCATATATGGGAAAAGTCAAGATAAGAAGAATCAGTGTTACGGTAATAAGGGTAAGTCTGTTTGTTGTATTGGCTATGGCTAAAATATCCTGCTGGGGTTTGGATGCCGAAAACATCCCGACAATCTTTCCGTCAGCATTCATGACTGGAAGATAGCTGGCCAAAAATGATTCTCCGCGCAATTCAACTCTTGCCGTAGCCGCCTCCCCTTTTTCAAGCACTGCGTTTTTTACAGACTGATCGCCAATCAAAATACCAGAAAGTCTGGTCCTCCCATCAGTTCCAAGCGCTGTTGTGGCCACAATCGTATCATTTTCATAGATGGACATTTCAAGGCCGGTAATTTTCTTCATCTTGTCGGCAAAAACATTATCAAGCGGGAATCCGGCAACAAGCGTCCCTGTGATTTCTCCCTTGCGGTAAAGCGGTACCGCGGCGCGAATAGAGAATTTTTCTCCGGGCGAAGATTCAATGGTGGCAAATGTCGCCCCGCCGAGCGCCTCCTCTACGGCCCGCTCGCTTCCGACGGAATCACCGCGACGAGTAAGCGCGTGAGCGCGCAGTACGACTGAACCGCTTTTATCGGTAACAAGAAGAAATCCAAGTTTTTCTTTATCAAGTGCCAATGTCATCAAGCGTTCAAGTTCTGACATATTATTTTGCGCAAGGGCAGTGCTAATATCGCCTGTCTGCGCCAAAAATTTTGCCTTGGCGCTCGCCTCTTCAATGAGTCCGCGAACCGTAAGGTCAAGAACGCGGGCGTCAATTGTTAGATTGTTGCGCGTCTCCGACTCAATTTTGCTGATAAGAATTGTGGAAAAAGCCAATGTTACGATAGTGGCGATAAAAAGCGTCATGGAAATAAAAATTAGCACCATGCTCTCGCGTAGGCGCAATTTCAAATATTGCCAGACCCACATGGCAAGCACTGCAAAACCGCCGGCTTGAAAAAAGTAAACAATGATAGCGCCCGCCGAGGTGTGGCCTAAAAACAAAAAAATAACGGCGGCGGCGGCAAGTACTAAAAATCCAATCCAAAAATACTTTAGAGACTGATTAAATTCTCGCTTGAATTGGCGGAAAGAAAGATAGGAGATAATTCCTAACCCGATTACCGAGAGCCCGCCAATAAAAGGAGAAATGCTCCCAAACGCGGGAATAAGCACTACTGCCGTTGCGGAGGGGATGGTAACGCGTGGCCCAGTGAAAAATGAAACGACAACAAGAAGAATGCCAAAAAGATACAAAAATGAACCCGCTATATTCACTAAGTCGCTTCCAAAAGTGAAAGCATATATTATCTGCCACAATCCTATAAGCGAAAATCCGATAATCCGGAGAAGGGCTTGCGATTGTCTGCCAACCATGTAGGCATCAATCGCAAGCCAAGCCATCATAAAAAATACCAGAGCTCCCACTAGTTCAATCGTGAAATGCAAGTTGTTAACAATAAAATAGAGCGACATTTATTGTTTTTATTATACGCCCATTCAATGAATAATCATTTTCGCTTTATCCACAAGGTAGTGAATTTTGGCATTGCGCCCTAGGCGCGGGCGAAGCCAGTGTTAAAATCTACTACCCCCAGTGTTAAAATCTACTACCCTGTCCACATCTACTACCCTGTCCACATCTACTACCCTGTCCACAT
>CAYIKU010000020.1:0-13293 GCA_964364185.1 uncultured Candidatus Saccharibacteria bacterium | reverse complement strand
GTGTAGTGTGAGTGTAGAAGCGTAGAATTGAATGGGGTGTAGTGTGAGTGTAGAATTGAGGTAGAGGAATGGGCGTAAGAGTAATCAGAAACATAAAAAACACAAATAGAGTAGTTAAAAACTAAATACTAATCGCTAAAAACTAGAAGCTAGAAGCTAATTCCTAACTCATAGATGGCTTTCGGTTAAGGCGCGGTTTATTTCTTTAAGAAACGCCGTGCGTCGTTCTGATATTTTGTAAAATGCCTCTTCGCTAAATTGCGCGTCAAGGATTGGCAGAGTATCGTCATTTCCGCCCCAATATCCGAGGGAATGCAAAACTTTTGAAACAAAAAGCAGTTCCGCGTCTTCCGCGTTTTTTTTGTCAAAATCTGGCCTGGAAATGAAAGAAAACCCGTCGCAAAGTATATTAAAAAGTTTTTCATTTTTCTCCTCGCCGTGAAGAAGTCTTTTCAAAAGGTCGGAAATTCTTGCGATAATTTTAAGCGAGAAAAAATTAAGAAAATTGTTTCCGAATTTGTCTTTTTCAGACGCGGACACGATGCGCCAAGTATCCCGCCCTCTGATAAGACCGACTGCGATGTGCGAAAAATCCTGCATATGCCCCCGTAATTTTGATTTAACTTCTCGAACGCTTTGAGCAAAAGCGATTGTTAATCCCAACTCTTTTGTAAAGAGATAGTAGTATTTGTTTGAATCCCCTGTTGGAGCGCCACCGAGCACGATTCCTTCGGTTTGGTATAGATGGTAAGACATATATCTAGTTGATAGTTGTTAGAAAGTTAGGAATTAGAAAAATCCAAAACCGCCTGAAGGACGCTTGGAAGTTTAGTAAAATCATCATCACCACCCAAATGACCCTTATTATGTTCAATAATAACTTTGGCCCCTAGTTTTTCTTCAAAAATTTTCTTATTTTTCTCAAGTGCCCCAAAAGGATCATTATCTGACAAGAATACAATGAATTTATCGCAAGCTCTGTTAATCTTTTTAAAATTAATTGGTGTTTCAAGCCACGGCTTTGCAATCGGTTTTTCTTCCTCTTTAAGGTTATCTAAATAAAACCAACCAGCGACAAACACACTACCACCAATTTTTTCATTAGGAGCCAATCTTTCTAAATAACGCATTATGGTCTGACCCCCGATACTGTGCCCTATTAAATAGGTATTTTTATCTGCACCGCCGATTAGTTTCCCGAGATATGAGACCCACTCTTTTATTCTTGGATTTTCAGTATCTGGCATATCAGGAACAAAGACTTCAAACCCGCGCTTTTCCAGTTGTCGCTTGAGCCATGGAAACCAATCTGCGCTTGAATCGGCCCCCCACCCATGCACAATAAAAACTCTTTTTCTTGTCCCGTTAAAAGTTTGTCGCATAAGTATTTTTAAATCTTATAAAGCTGGAGTCAAATTCGCTCATGAAAATTATTATATCTCTCTCGTTATCTGAACTTCTAATGGAATTCATTTTTTTAGCGATATTTTTAAGATAATCTCGTCAATCAATATTTCTTCGCCGTTATTTTTTTCAAAAATAATTTTATCCGCCGATACCGCTTTTTTCAATTGCGATTCAAATTTAGAAATTAATTTTTTCCCGTGCGTGTTGGTTTCAATCACAAAAGAAACGATGTCGCGCGGGGTTAATTTTTCTTTTTTGCGCAATTCTTGAATTGCCCGCGTCAGGTCGCGAAAATCCCCTTCTTCTTTTAGCTCTTTAGTTATTTTTGTATCAAGTGAAACTTCTTCGTTTTGCGACTTATCCGTAATAATTTTTTTCACATTAACTTCTTCTAACACAAGGCCTTCAAACACATCTTCTTTCTTATTAATGGTAAGCGATGTCAAGGACTGCCGAACTTTAATGGCATTTTTAGCGCGCAAGGCAAGAGCAAGTTCAACCAAATGACGAGTATTCTCCATTTTTTCAATCAATTTTTTATCAACCTTTCCCGCTTTCGGCCAATCCTCAAGATGCACGCTTTCTTTGTCTTTCAATCCTTTCACTTTCTGATAAATATCTTCCGCCACGAACGGCATAAAGGGCGCAATGAGTTTTGAAAATTCAAAAAGAACATAACGTATGGTAGAAAGCGCCATTTCTTTATCTTCTTTGTCTGTGCCTTTCACCCTTTCTCTTGAACGCCGTAAATACCATGTTGAAAAATCGTCAACGAATTTTTCAATTCCGCGCACGGCCATATCAAGCTCGTATGCTTCCATTCCCCGCGTTATTTCGGCACAAAGCTCGCTCAAACGCGAGATTATCCATTGGTCCAATACATTTTTACTCTTCTTGAACGAATCATCGAAGCGAAGTTCGTGTGCGTACATTTCGTAAAAACTGTAAACATTTAAGAGACGTAATATTGTTTTTTTATATACTTCACCGACTGCTTTCTCGGAAAGCGCAATGTCTTCGCCGCGCATTATTGGCGATGAAAGAAAATAATAGCGAAGAGCATCCGCTCCGTATTTTTCAATCACTTTCATTGGGTCTGGATAATTTTTAAGGCGTTTTGACATTTTTTGTCCGTCTTCCCCAAGAACAATGCCGTTTACTATTACGCGACGATATGGACTTTTATCAAAAAGAGCGACTCCTAAAACAATCATACTGTAAAACCATCCGCGAGTTTGATCTAGTCCTTCGGCGATGAAATCCGCTGGAAAATTTTCTTTAAACAGTTTCTGGTTCTCAAAAGGATAATGGAATTGTCCGTAAGGCATTGAACCGGATTCAAACCAGCAATCAAAAACTTCTGGTATCCTTTTCATTTCCCCGCCACAAGAACAGTTTAATTTAATATCGTCTATATAAGGGCGATGAAAATCGAGCGTGAAGCGGTTGTTATGAGGGAAGGGAACAAAAATAAACGGCTCTGCCTCGGCGTTTGAAATAAAATAAAGACCTTTGTCTTTTTTTCTGTCTTCGCGATATTTAAGAGTTTCTTTGTCGCTCAAGTGCGCCGCGCCCGCGATAAGCATCCACATCGGAGAGCCATGAGTGATAATTAATATGGTTTCATATTTATATTTTTTTTCAAGATCAAATAGCGCTTCCATTACTCTGGCGCGCACATCATCATGGCTTTCGCTATCTCCGTGGTGAAAATAAAAATCTCCTATTTCAGACGGATCAGTTTCCAGAAGACCTGATTTTTTACCTTGATATCCGCTCCCGTGATTAAATTCAATAAATCTTTTATCAACTTCTATTTTTTCAACAGGGATTCCTAATTTCTCCGCCACAATTTCCGCGCTTTCTTTGGCGCGGATAAGGGGGGATGAAACGATGCGCGTGATTCCTTTTTTCAAAAGCGCGTTTACGGAATTAGAAATTTCTTCCCTCCCTCTTTCGGTCAAGTGGTTTTTCGGATCCCCGAAAGAATCATTAACTCCGTAAACATTGCTTAGTGATTCTCCATGACGCATAACTATGTAGGAATTGTTAGCGCATCGGCTTTCTTCAAGCTCTTTTAGCCCGCCTATTACTTTTATTTTTTTGCAAGAATTACATCGCCAAACCGGAAACGGGGCGCCCCAAAAGCGCGAACGTGAAATCGCCCAGTCTTTGGCGCCTTCGAGCCATTTGCCAAAACGGCCCTCTTTCATATGCGCCGGCACCCAAATTATTTTTTTGTTTTCTTTAATGAGTTTATCTTTTAGCGCAGTAACTTTTACAAACCATGAAGAAGTCGCGTAGTTCAAAAGCGGGGTATCACAACGCCAACAAAACGGGTAAGAGTGTGTAATTTTTTCTTTAGCAAACAACGTCCCCTCATGCGCCAAATATTTTATTACTTCAATGTCGGTTGATTGCGTGTCCCCTTTTTGTTTTACATAAAGTCCGTGGAAATATCCTATTTCGTCTTTTATGCGCCCATCCATACTGACATGTTGAACAAACGGCAAATTAAATTGGTTGCATAGATTTCTGTCGTCTTCGCCGAAAGCGGGAGCAATGTGCACAATCCCTGTGCCGCTCTCGGTATTAACAAAATCCGCCAAATACACCTTCCACCCATTCTCCTTGTTTTTTATCTCTCCTTTTGAATAATAATCAAAAAGCGGTTTATATGATTTCCCGGAGAGTGCGCTTCCTTTTATAAAAGATGTTTCCGCATCGTTAAGGTTTTCCATTTTTGCATCCTTGAGCGTTTCTAGTAAACGATTTTTCGCGACAATTATTTTCTCTCCCCCTATGGAAACTTTGGCGTATAAAATATCCTTTCCTACCGCAAGCGCGGTATTCCCGGGCAATGTCCATGGCGTTGTAGTCCAGGCCAGTAAGAATGTCCCTGGTTCGTCTATAAGTTCAAATTTAACCGTTACTGAAATATCCGTAGTATCTTGATAACTTCCCGCAACTTCACTTTGCGCAAGCGATGTTTCGCAACGCGGACACACCAGCATTATTTTGTGCCCTTCGTATATTAGGCCCTTTTTATAAAGAGTTTTAAACACCCACCAAACCGATTCAGTATAAGAAGAATCCATTGTTCTATACAGATTTTCCATGTCCACAAAGCGTCCGGTTTTAGGAATTATTTCTTTCCAGTCATTTTCATAGCGAAGCACGGCATTCTTGGCGGCAGAGTTGAATTTTTCAATACCAAATTGTTCTATATCTTTTTTATGTTTTAACCCCAACTCGGCTTCAATAATATTTTCAAGCGGAAGCCCGTGACAATCCCAACCCCATTCCCGGCGCACAAATCGCCCTCGCATAGTCTGATATCTCGGAATTACATCCTTGATAGTCCCGGTCAAAATATGCCCGTAATGAGGGAGTCCGGTGGCAAAAGGCGGGCCGTCGTAAAATACGAATTTTTTGCCGAAAGCGCTTTTGGTTAAAGTTTTTTTGAAAATCTGCCGTTCTTTCCAAAACTTAAGTATTTCTTCCTCTCGTTTCATCCCGTTAGAAGCAGGTCGCGGTCAGTCCGCGCCTTGCAAAGTTATTTTTGTAAATAATAACACGACCGTTATTCATAATTGTTTTAAGCTCCTATTTAAACCGTGACCGCGGCTTCTAACGGGATTCATATATGTGAATATTAACATGTTGCTTGGTTGTTGAGATACGGTAAAACACTGCGGGCTTGCCGATAAAGCTTTACATTTTCTCTGGCGCGGATATGCCTAAAAGAAAAAGGGATTTTGCGAGAGTCTTTTTTGTCGCTTCAACTATTGCAAGCGCGCCGTGGCTATATGAGTTCTCCTCTATAACCCTCACATCGCGATAAAATTGAGAAAATGCTCCAGCAAGCTCGTATGAGTAAGTGGTTAATTTTTGCACTTGATATTCTTTTGTAATTGATTCGATTATTTCTGAAATTTGAACAAGTTTTAAGGCAAGCGCGCGAGCAGATGGAATTTGAATCACTTCTGAAACAGAAGTCTCATCTTTTTTAAAATTTTTCGCTTTTTCCAAAATGGAATTCGTGCGGGCATGAGCATACTGCACATAAAATACTGGATTTTTTTCCGACTGCTCTTTCGCGCGGGCTATGTCAAATTCCATGTGTGTAGAAATTGATTTTTCATTATAAAACCAGCGCACTACATCAATCCCGAATTCATCAACAAGTTCTTCCAAGTAAACCACATTTCCGGCGCGCTTAGACATTTTGGACGAATTATCTCCGTCTTTGAGCGACACTAACTGCGTAATAAAAATTTTAAATTCACCCGACCAGTCAAGCATTTTTTTTACCGCTTCCATGCGTTTGACGTGTCCGTGATGGTCCGCCCCCCAAATATCAATAACCTTGTCGTATCCGCGCGAAAATTTTTCGCCGTGGTAAGCAATATCTGAAAGAAAATAACTATTTGTTCCATCCGAACGCACTATTACTCTGTCTTCATCATCTCCGTATTCGCTTGTTTTTATCCAAACAGCGCCGTCTTTCTCGTGCGTGAGCTCTTTCGTTTTAAGAGTAAGAAATGTGCGATCATTTAATTTTGAGGCGCGTAATTTTTCATCTTCCGAATACCAAATGTTAAATTTTATACCGAGTTTATTTTCTATAAATTCTTGATTGTTTTTTTGCACAACTTCCGCCAATTTAAACCCCGCCTCGCTAACGTCCCGAGAATTCATTCTAATGTTCTCAAGAATATCAGAATGAATTAAGCCTGTCTTAATTTTTGCAATTTGCGTTTTTAATTTTTCCGTAAGGTATGTTTCCCCTTCTCCAAGCGCTGTTTTGCCGAGCTCTTTTATCTGATTGCTCTCGCGCGAATCGTTTATAAAATACTCGCGAGTCACTTCGGCTCCAGCAAATTGCAATATGTTAGAAAGTGCATCTCCATAAAACGCCCCGCGCCCATGACCGATGTGGAGCTCACCTGTCGGATTGGCAGAAATAAATTCAATGTTTATTTTTTTGCCTTCCAGATATTTAAATCCTTTATTTATTTTTTCTTCAACTTCTTTGAGCTCATTTATAATCGCTTCATTAGTTAGAAAAAAATTTATAAAACCAGGCCCGGCGATTTCAATTCTTTCAACAACATTTTTCAATTTTGGTTCAATTTCATCTTTTGTTTTTTGGGCAAATTCTTTCGGCGACATTCCCCGTTCTTTGCCGAATACCAAGGCGCAGTTAGTCGCAAGGTGGCCATTTTTTTCATCCGCAGAAAATTCAAGATTAATAGTTCCGTTTATTTCTTTTACCACTTCCGATAGGGCCTTTTTTATAATTTCTTTAACCATAAACTGATTTTAACACGCGAAATTAGTATTTCCCCGTACTGCCAAATCCGCCCGTTCCGCGGGAAGTTTCCGATAATTCTTTCACTTCTTCAAATTCCGTGCGTTCAACTTTCTGTATTAGCATTTGAGCAATTTTTTCTCCTTTTTTAAAAGTGTATGAAACGCTACCAACATTTGCCATAGCAATTGAAACTTCGCCTCTGTATCCGGCGTCAATAACACCAGCAACTGTTTTTAATCCATGCCTAGTTGAAAGACCGCTTTTATCCCAAACAAGACCAACATAACCGTCAGGAATCTCTATTGAAATTCCCGTGCTTATAAGCGTCTGCTCTTGTGGAAGAAGAGTTTTCTCTTCACAAGAGTATATATCCATTCCCGCATCTCCGGGATGACCATAAGAGGGCAGTTTTGCATCGCTCTTTAATTTTTTTACCTTCAAAACCATAATCGGATTTTAGCACATTAGGGGAAAAAAATTGCCTCACCCTAAAAAATCTTCAATCCTAATTTTTTCTTCACTATCATAAACACGCGCTCATGGACTTGCTCCGGCAACATACATACCATACCCCTACAACACTCTATTTTCTCCCAATTTTTATTTTGTTTCGCCAAACTTAATGCGCACTCTCGAGAATTTTTTAGATGCAAAAGATTATCCTCTGCAATGTCCTTCCTTCCCTTGAGGTAGGTCTTCTTTCGCTTAGCGACCTTTTGCTTGAGCCACTCCCTGCTTATTTCAAATGGCACATCTAAATAAATAACTAAATCAGGTACTGGGATTTTAAAAACGGAATACTCCATCGTGTCGAGCCATTTCAAAAAATCTTTTCGTTTCTTAACATTCTTAATTTTTCCGCCCTGGTGAATTTGATTTGCGCTTACATAACGATCCGCAATCACTACATATCCGTCGTCAATCCACTTCTTTATATCTTCACGTGTCTCAAATCGATCTGCGGCATAGAGAATCGATGAAACCCGAGGATCCATTTTAATGAAGTCCCCATATATTCCAGACAAGTACTCTCCGATTAGCTTCCCAAAAAAATTATCATCGTATCTTGGGAAATCAACTGTTTTAACTTTTATATTAATATCCTCAAGTTTTTCTCTAAGGAGCTTAACCTGCGTTGCCTTACCAGAACCGTCAATTCCGTCGATTACAAAAAACTTTCCGTGTTTCCTTTTAATATTTTTTGCCACTTATTTTTTTCTTAAAACCGCGTCTATTTTCCGCGCGATTTTTATGAAGTCTTTTTCTTTTTTGCCACGCGTCGTCTCAGCTGCCGTGCCGAGACGAATGCCCGACGGGTCAAACGGAGAACGGGTTTCGCCCGGGATAGTATTTTTGTTGACGATAATTCCCGCTTTTTCAAGCCTGTTACTTGCTACGGTGCCGCTTATTCCAACGCCATGCATCCACACATCAACGAGAATCAGGTGGCTGTCAGTTCCCTCGGAAATAATTTTCCAGCCAAGTTTTTTTAATTCTGCCGAGAGGGTCTCCGCGTTTTTAATAATTTGCTTAGCATACTTTCTAAAAGCTGGAGTTGCAGCTTCTTTGAGAGCCACAGCCACAGCCGCAATCTGGTTTTCGTGTGGCCCCCCTTGGAGTCCGGGAAATACTGCTTTATCAATCAAATCGCTCATTTCTTTGCCGTCGCCTGTTTTCTGGCGTAGAACGAAAATGGCGGCGCTCCGCGGACCGCGCAGTGTCTTATGTATTGTCGTCGTCACAATATCTGCATAGGGAAACGGCGACGGGTATGTCTTACCCGCCACCAATCCCGCAAAATGAGACATATCCACCATTAATAACGCCCCGCAGGCAGAAGCAATCTCACGGAATTTTTTAAAATCAACAATACGCGGATAAGCGGTAAAACCGGCAACAATAATATTCGGCTTGTGCTCAATCGCTAACTTTTTAATTTCACTGTAGTTTATAGTTTCCGTCTTTTGGTCAACGCCATACGGCACCTGTTGCCAGAACTTTCCTGTGGCGGAAACTTTGTGCCCGTGTGTCAGGTGCCCACCGTGAGTAAGACTCATTCCCATAATCTTTCCGCCGGGCGGCACGAGTGCCGTGTAAACGGCAAGGTTTGCTGGCGACCCCGAGAGTGGCTGTACATTCACATGCCAGGCCGATGGTGCAAGCCCGAAAAGCTTAAGGGCGCGTTCTTGGCAAAGTGATTCGACTTTATCAATAATTTCATTGCCACCATAATACCTGCGCCCCGGATATCCTTCCGCATATTTATTAACAAGCACCGAACCAAGAGCGGTGAGAACATCTTTTGAAACATAATTTTCCGAAGCAATGAGATTGATGACCGTCTTCTGTCTCTTCTCCTCCCTAGCAATCAATTTTTTGATCTGTGCGTCGTTCATAATAATTAGGTTATAGAGTTATCGTGTGAAGCTTGTCTCTTCACGAGACGCTTTAGGGCGGCTCTTATCAAAAAGTTCCCGCGAATGATCGAGTAAATAAACATTTCGTATTCCGCCACCGATCATTGCATCCCAACATGGTTTGCAACACCACCAGTGACCATAGAGATACAAATCGGCACCAACAACTTCCTCTCTCCCAACATTTTTTATGGCATCCTTAACAGCAAGCGCCTCAGCATGATTTTCATGAGAAGCGCACCCCGGGCAAAGCCAGTATCGCGTACCTGACTTCACCTTGAGACATCGCCTGACACACCAGCCTTTTTCATGAAATCGGATCAGGGTGTGTTTTTTAAACCCCGCCTGATTTGCCGCACGCCCGATAATCGTGCCCTCTTTCACCAAGACTGCACCAGTGGGGTGATTTTTATCGGTACTTTTTGTATTTCTCATAAGCATCGCTTCCGCCATAAAGAAGTTGCTGGCTAGAACGTATAAGATATCTCTCCCCTTAGGGAGATATGGGTAATTGCTATTCATGGTCGTATTTTCTTCAGTGTACTATAATTCGTACATGACTGTATTTGACGAAACATACCGAAAAGCTCTGGAAGACATCATGACCTTGGGTATCCCAGAAATCAACAAACGTACCGGACATGAAACAAGAGCCCTCCCTGGTCTAACCTTTTCCCATGATATTGAAAAAGATGGATTTCCCCTCCTTACCCTTCGCAAGGTTCCCATAAAAATGTGGGTGGCCGAGCAGGTATGGTTTATATCCGGAGCGCGTAAGCCAGATGATTTTCTACGTGAATATACAAAAATCTGGGATGACTTCACTAACCCAGGAGATACGGTCACCGTCGCATATGGCTATCGATGGAGAAAACATTTCGGGCGCGACCAATTAGGAAAGCTTGTTGAGCTTCTAGAAAAAGATCCGAGTTCTCGCCACGGAGTCGTTATCACATGGGATCCGGCAAGTGACGGCTTAGGAGATGTAATGCGAAAAAATATCCCTTGTCCTTACACCTTCACCGTCAATATCATTGGAGGAAGACTCCACTTTCATAACATCATCCGCTCAAATGATTTTATTCTGGGGGGGCCATCGGATATCGCTGGTTTTGCGTTCCTTCAATGCATCCTTGCACAAAAGATTGGGGTAAGTCCTGGAATATACACGCATTCAATCTCAAACGCGCATGTCTATGATATTCACTACCAAGGCGCAGGAGAGATTATTAAGAGAAGGAACAATCACGCACCATTACAGCTTCACCTTCCGAAAAACGCATTTCACCGGGCAGAAGCGAAAGATCGCACATTGGTTGAGCAAATTGTAGAAGATATTTCTTCGCAATATCATCCTGACGAGGCAATTACGGGACTAAAAATAGTATTGTAAAAAATGAAGGTATCTATTATTGCGGCGGTGTCAGCGGATGGATTCATCGCACGACACACAACAGAAAAAGCTAACTGGACAAGCAAGGCAGATAAAGAATATTTTAAATCGTTCACTAAAAAAATCGGCACGATTATTATGGGGTCAACCACGTTTGAAACCATAGGAAAGATGCTTCCGGGGCGAAGAATAATCGTTCTATCGCGAAATAAAACGTATCCCGGAATCAGGGGGGTTGAAACATCAAACGAAACTCCACGAGAACTTCTTGAAAGACTCGAACACGAAGGAACTCGCGAGGTCGTGGTATGTGGCGGAACGACTATCTACAGCGAGTTTATGAAAGAGGGACTTGTGGATACTGTTGTGCTTACGGTAGAACCCGTTGTTTTTGGTTCAGGAATAAAACTCTTTACCCTTGATACCAATATATATTTTACCCTTCTGCGTTTTACATCACTGGGCGATAGTGCGATAATACTAGAATATTCAGTAAAAAAATAACATGGCGATTCTCACGAAAAGCAAGATTCTCAATCGTATACAAAAAGGTGATTTGGCTTTTAGACCCGAACTCGATGGGTTCCAGTTTCGCTCCCACGCAATTGATCTTCGTCTTGGATACACTTTTCTGGTACCAAAATCATGGCGGCTTACCGCAAAGGGAAGAGAGGCACTTTCGTTAGATCATTTCGATAAAAACCGACCGGAGTATTTCGATGTCATAGAACTCGAACAAGGACAATATTTTGAACTATTATCGGGGGAACATATTATTGTCTCTACGCTTGAAAAAATAAAACTACCAAAAAACATCATGGCTATTCTCTATCCTCGCTCATCCATCAATCGCAAGGGTCTTTCTGTCGACTTAACTGGTATTATTGATTCTGGATACGAAGGATCGCTTGCAATACCCATCCGCAATAATACCGCCCATCAAGTAATAAAACTTTATCCGGGAGAGCGCTTTTGTCAAATAGTATTGGAAGATATTGAAGAAGAAAGTCCCGAGGATACCAGCCGCTATCACGGAAAGGACATTATTGAAGGTGTCATACGATCAAACCCTACAGTTGGAAACAAGGGGGAAGAAGAAATTGAACTCATTCAAAAAGGAGATATTAAAACACTGAAAGAAAAATACAAAGTTCAATAAATGGAGAGCTTATTCATGCTTAAGATAATAATGTTAAAACAAAAAAACCGCAATACGTTGCGGTTTTTTTGTTTTTTAATCTAAAATTTTTATTTTCAAGAGAACGAGCGAAATAAAAAATATTTATTTTGTATTTCCGAGCGAGCACGGAAATCAAAGGTTTAATAACCTTTATTTCACGTCAATTCCATTAAATTTTGCCTTTGGCAAAATCGGGCGAACAATTCGCACAGCGAATTGTTTTAACCATAGAGCTATTTGACTTCTATTCCCATCGAGCGCGCCGATCCTTCAATTATTTTCACCGCGCCCTCAATATCGTTTGCGGTTAAGTCTTTCATTTTCTTTTCGGCAATTTCTCGCGCTTGAGTTTTGGAAATTTTACCTGCCTTGGAAACAGTATTTTTACCAGAACCTTTTTCTACGCCAGCCGCTTTTAAAATTAATCCGGAGGCTGGTGGAGTTTTCACTACAAAATCAAAACTCCTGTCTTCATAAACCCGAACTTTTACCGAAACAATATCTCCTAACATATCTTTTGTAGCGGCATTAAACTTGGTGACAAAATCACCGATATTAACACCGGCTTGTCCCAAAGCAGGCCCTAATGGTGGCGCGGGAGTAGCTTTACCAGCCAGAATTTGTAGTTTTATTTTTTTAGTTATTTTCTTCATATATTTTCTTAATGAGCAAGGCGAATTTTTAGAAAATAATGACCCCGTCCTACTTTTGCTTTAATTTTTCATAAATACCGCGTGGCCGAACAGGCCTTCCTTATATGGGCGAAGCGGTATTTCGCCGTTGGCACACACTATATAGTAAAAATATAAAAAATGTAAGTGATTCACAAAAGTAGGGCGAGGGTTAGTATTATTAAATCTTCTTGACTTGCAAGAAATCCAATTCTACCGGTGTTTCGCGACCGAACATTGAAACAAATACTTTTACTTTGCCCCTTTCTTCGTCAACCTCATCCACTTTTCCTTCAAGGTCTTTAAACGGCCCGTCGGTCACCCTAACTGATTCGCCGATAATAAGGTCAATGTTATGTTTAACGGTATCAGAACGCATACGTCCAAAAAGAAAATCTACTTCATTTTTATCCAAAGGCACCGGATTAACGCCCGCGCCCACAAAACCGGTTACTCTTGGCGTATTTCTCACTACATACCAAGAATCATCGTCTACAACCATGTCCACTAGAACATAACCTGGATAAATTTTCTCTTCAATTTCGACACGCTTCCCGCCTTTTATTTTTATTTTCTTTTCAATCGGCACAATGACATTGAAAATTTTTCCTTCCATGCCGAGTGATTCAATGCGCTGTTTTAAATTGCGCATAACAGCATTTTCATATCCGGCATACGTATGAATGGCGTACCAATTTCGCGCTCCTTGTATTTCTTGTTTCGACATAAAATTATTTAAGTATTAATTTTTCAAGAATTACCTTAAAGGCGTAATCAAAAAAACCTAAAAAATACGCGACAACTATGGAAATAATCACAACTATAATTGTGTAAACTATGGTCTGGCGATTTGTTGGCCAACTAACATGTTTTAATTCCCCCCTTGTTTCCCGCAAATAATCTATAAA
>CAYIKU010000019.1:0-13794 GCA_964364185.1 uncultured Candidatus Saccharibacteria bacterium | reverse complement strand
GTATTCAGAACAAAAGACTGCCCATGTGGCAGTCTTTTGTTCAAGGTGGTATAATAACTTTTATAAAACATGATTAAAAAGACCCTTTTGGTACCACTGTTCGCCCTCATTCTGTTTGCGAGCAGTCCTGTTTTTGCACAAAATCAAGCGACACAACTTCCTTCGGCTGGTCTTACGCCAGAAAGTATGTTCTATTTCCTCGATACATTTGGCGAATCTCTACGCGAATTTTTCACTTTTAATCCCGAGGGAAAAGCTCGTCTTCAAATCACCTTTGCCGCAGAGCGGGTAGCGGAAATTAAAGTTATTTTGGAAACGAAAGGCGTGGACGCTAAAGGTCTCGAAGTGGCTCAGGCAAAACTCAAGGCTAACTTTGAGCGAATCAACGCCATCCTTGCTGATCAAAAAACCGATGGACAAGACGTGAGATCACTTGCCAAAGAACTCGATGATGATTTTGATGGTCCGAAGTCCGCACTTAAAGAGGCCTTTAAAGCAGAAGAGCGCGCCCTCGAGGTCAGGGAAAAGGAATTGAAAGCAAAAATTCGCGAAGCAAGACAGACTGGCAATACTACTCTAGTTGATTCATTAGTAAAGGAACTTGGCGAGGTGAAAGCACAAAAAGAACTCTTGAAACTCAGAGCAGAGGAGCAGGAAGAGGCTCTAGAGGAAGAAGAGAATCAACTTGAGGAAGAAATAGAGAATAAAGAAGAAGCTGAAAAGGCAATTAAAGAAGCTGAAAAAGAAAAGCAAGAAATATTGGATGAAGCCGCAGAAGATGGCGCCACTATTTCCACAGAAGCCTTTGAAAAGTTTAATCGACTTTTGGCTCAAGCCAAGGAGCTTTTGGGGCGTGAAAATTATCAGGGAGCCACACAGCTTGCCAAGCAAGCCGAAAAAAGCCTCGACGCTGTAGAAGATGCCACTGAAGATTTGGAGGATGCGAAGGAACAAGAAGAAGAACTGAAAGAACAACGGAAAGAAAAAACAAGTGAAGAATCCAGCAAAGAATTAGAACAGATGAAAAAAGAAGTGGAGAGTATTGATGAAGGGGATAGTAATATTGAAGATTAATAAGATAAATTCTCAAGCATTTACACTAAAAAACCGCTTAATGGGCGGTTTTTTTGTTAATCTCTTTACAAGTATACCCCATGGGGGTATACTTAAAAAATGAAAACTGAAATTAAAAATAAAGTGATGCGTCGTCTGAAAATCGCTCACGGCCAAATGAACGGTTTAATATCCATGATTGAAAACGAAAAGTATTGCGTGGATATTATTACCCAATCAAGTGCCATCAAAGAAGCGCTTTCTGGTATTGAGCGGTTAGTTTTAGAAAATCATCTTTCGACACACGTACTTCACCAGATAAAAGAAGGCAAAGAACGTAAGGCGATTGAAGAAATGCTTAAAATTTATAAACTAGCCCAAAGAAAAAAATGAGAACAGAAAATGTTAAAAATATTTACACATTAGGTATTCTTGTCGCAATGATTATTTTAATGGGCGTTTGGCGGGGTTTCCCCCAAGAACAAGTTTTTGAGGAATTCCCGGTGAATGGCGCGCCGAAAGAAGAAACTGTCGTATTGAAAGCGCGTTGGGGCGACCTTGGAGCGAAAATGGTGCAAGCCGGCGTGATTGACGGAGTGAAATTTGAAGAAATTTACGCGGAAAAAGGCGGGCTTAACAAAGAGATGAAACAGCTTTTATACGGAACCGGCAACGGCAATCTTATTATTACTTCAGAAAATGCGGGAGTAATTTTAAATTTATTGTGGGCGCTTGGTCTTGGAAATAAAAATGATATTTTAGAAAAAGGAGAAATGACAGACCCCCGCTATGGAGACGCGGGAAGATTCGCTTCAACAGGTGGATGGACAATTGCAAAGGGTAATGCAATGGATCATTACAGCAAACATAAATTTATTGTTTTAACCGACGAACAACAAAAACTTGTAGAGCGTGTAAGTAAAAATATTTATAGACCTTGTTGTGATAATTCAACGCATTTTCCCGATTGTAACCACGGTATGGCTATGCTGGGATTTCTTGAACTCCTTGTTTCCCAGGGTGCGAATGAAAAAGAAATGTATGAAAGCGCGCTTAAAATAAATTCTTTTTGGTTTAAGGAGCAGTACGCCGTTATTGCGAGTTATTTGGAATCAAAAGGAAAAATTTCTCAATTTATAACCCCGAAAGAAATTTTGGGCAAAGAATATTCAAGCGCTTCCGGATATCAAGCGATAGTTTCTAAAATGAAACAAAACAGTAAGGGAAGTACGGGAAGTGCTTGCGGGGTATAATAAAATTAAAAGGTCGAACATTAATAATTTTTTTTAATTAAAAAACAATGATAAATACAAATCATCTTATTAAAGTTAGCGCGTCATGGATAAGTATTGTTTACGCTATTTGCTATTTCGGAGTAATCATGTTTCCAGGTATTCGTCCCGGATTCATGAGATATGGACTACATATGGGGATAGACACGGGGCAGAATATTCTTACTATCGGAACATTTATTTCCGGCTTGATTATTTGGAATATAATCGCGTTTCTGGCAGTTTGGCTTTTTGCTTCTCTTTATAATGGAATAAAGAAATAAATCATATATAACACCAAAAATTACAGTGAATCACAACCATTCTGTTAAAAATGAAGAAGAAAAAAACGAAAAGTTATGTTGCCACGACACCGTTTCGGCAAGCTTAAATTCCAAAATTTTAGGCGAAAAAACCGTTTACACTTGTCCAATGCATCCGGAAATTATTCGGGATAAACCAGGAATGTGCCCGGAATGCGGAATGCAACTCGTGCCTACCAAAGAAAAATCGCATACTCACGGAACACATAATGATTTCAATAAACACAAGGGGCATTCCACAAACATTTTTAAAGTAAAATTTTGGGTCAGTTTGGCGTTATCTGTGCCGATAGTGGCGTATTCTGATGTGGCGCAAAAGCTTATCGGGTTTCAAGCGCCGGTTTTTCCTGGTTCTGATTATCTGCCGTTTGCGCTTGCCTCAATTATTTTCTTTTACGGCGGATGGGTATTTATAAGTTCCGCGTATCGGGAACTAAAAGCACAATTACCAGGCATGATGACGCTGATAGCGCTTGCAATCTCAGTCGCTTATTTTTACAGCGTTGCCATGACTTTCACTGGGGGAACTGACACTCTTTATTGGGAATTGGCTACATTAATTACTATCATGCTTCTCGGCCATTGGCTTGAGATGCGCGCCGTTTCCGGAGCCCAAAGCGCTTTGAAAGAATTATCAAAGTTATTACCAGATCAGGCGGAAGTAATAAGGAATGGAAAAACAGAAATTGTGCCGCTTTCGGAACTCAAAAAAGGCGACATAGTAATTGTGAAGCCGGGTGGCAGAATTCCCGCAGATGGCGTTGTTAACGACGGAGTGTCTGATGTTAATGAGTCCATAGCAACCGGCGAATCAAAACCCGTGTCCAAAAAAATAGACGACGCGGTTATTGCCGGTACAACAAACGGCGACGGCTCTTTAAAAGTGGTTGTAACAAAAATCGGAGATGAAACTTTTTTAGCCGGTGTTATGAGACTTGTGGCCGAAGCGGAAAGTTCAAAATCACGCCTTCAAATGCTTTCTGATCGTGCCGCTTTTTACTTGACTATCATTGCGGTAGTGACTGGCGGAATCACACTTGCCACCTGGCTTGCTCTTGCGGACCCAGCATTTGCTATAAGCCGTATGGTAGCTGTACTCGTAGTTGCTTGTCCTCATGCTCTCGGTTTGGCAATTCCACTCGTCGCTTCCATATCAACAACAAAAGCCGCCAGAAACGGTTTTTTGGTAAAACGAAGGATTGCGCTTGAAGCGGCGCGCAACATAGATATCGTTCTTTTTGATAAAACAGGAACCTTAACCCGCGGGGAATTCGGTGTTGATAAAATTATTTCCGAAATTAAAGGAAATGAGGTGGAAGTTTTGCAGTATGCCGCTTCTGTAAATAGTCATTCCGAACATCCACTTGCAAAATCAATAACAGATGAAGCAAAGAAAAGAAATGTGGATATTCTTGAAGTAAAAAATTTTCAAAGAATTCCAGGAAAGGGTGTGCGAGCGGAAATTAACGGTAATGAAGTTTTTGTCGGTAGTATATCTCTCTCTTATGACCGTGGTATGGTGCTTTCTAACACTATAAAAACTGAAACCGACACACTCGCAAGACAGGGGAAAACCATCAATATTGTAATAAAAGACAATAAGGTAATAGGCGCGATTGCGTTCGTTGATATTATACGTGAAGAATCCCGCGAAGCTATTAAAACTTTGCATGACATGGGTATAAAAACAGCCATGATTACCGGAGACGCGGAAGATGTGGCGAAATGGGTTGCCGAAGAGCTTGGTATAGACGAATATTTCGCAAAAGTATTGCCGGAACAAAAATCGGAAAAAGTGAAGCTTTTGCAATCCCAAAAACAAAAAGTGGCAATGGTTGGCGACGGCGTAAACGATGCTCCAGCGCTTACTCAAGCCGACCTTGGTATAGCTATCGGCGCGGGCACGAATGTAGCCATTGAGTCCGCCGGGATTATTTTAGTACGCAATGATCCGCGGGATATTTCCAAAATCATTCGTTTGTCGCAATTTACATATTCAAAAATGATCCAAAATCTTTTTTGGGCAACTGGATATAACATAGTCGCAATCCCTCTTGCCGCGGGGGTATTCGCTTTTAAAGGTATTATTTTAGAGCCGGCGGTTGCGGCAGTTTTCATGTCGCTTTCGACAGTTATTGTTGCGGTTAATGCAGTTTCATTAAAAAGAAAGACAATATAAAACTTCTAAAAACCATTATTAAGTTAGCGCGGTAATAATATTTCCCTTTCTTTTTTGGGGGTTTAATTTTACAATATATTTATATGGATTTAAACACTTTTTTAATAATGGTTCATGTAATGGGAACTATTTTAGGGGTTGGCGGAGCAACTATTGCCGAGGTTCAAATAATGAAAGCATTTAAAGATGGAACGATGGATGTGAGTGAAAGGATGTTGCTTCATGCCGACTATACTGTTATTCGTGTTGGAACAGCTCTCATTGTACTTTCTGGAATAGCTCTTATATGGTGGCATCTTTCCCAAGCTAATAGTTGGATATTAACAAGTCAAAAACTTTGGTTTAAGGAAATTCTTATAATATTTATTATCTTAAATGCTGTTTTTCTTTCTAAACACTGGGTGCCTTTTTGGTTGGGTAGTGCTATCTCATTTACCTCTTGGTGGATGGCTGCGATTTTAGGGTTATGGCGTTATATTCCGTATAATTTTGTTCAGCTGATGATAGGGTATGTGGTTATCGTATTTCTTGTTGCAGGAATTCTGTCTTTAATAAGAAAATATTATTTTTCTCACTAGGCGAAATGAGCTATAAAGAGATATAATTATTTAATATAGCCGAAGAGCTATTTCTTAATAATTAAATAACAATAAAAATACAATGGAAATAAATTCAAAAAATTGGTGGATTATCGGAGGGATTGTAATAGTGCTCATTCTGGGGTTTGTATGGTGGCAAAATAAGCCAGCAGTAACCCCCGCAGGCGATGGCGCTACTTTGAACAAAGAGGCAATTTTACCGGCAACGGAAAATACCGGGGAAACAGTTGTAACCAAGCCAGTGGCAACCAAATTGCCGTCAATTACCAAAGACGGTATTTATCTCATTTATTACACCAGCAAGGGGTTTGTGCCCAGTGCCCTCGAAATTCCCGCGGGCAAATCAGTTCGTCTTATCAATAATTCCGGCGGCAAAGCCATGCGTATAGGTTCTACGGATACCACTAACAGCCCGATATATAATTCTTTCAATCAATCAAAAACCGTGGGTGCTGGAGGCACTTATGAATATACTTTTGTAGATAAGGGCGTATTTACTTATAGCAATAAAAACAATCCGGGAGATCAGGGTTCTATCACAGTGCGATAGTATTTTGAAAACAGGTTCCAACATTGTTTATTACGCGGACGAATAATTAAATTCTCTAATTTCCTATTTCCTAAAAAACTAATTACTACAAACTACCAACTATAAACTTCCCACTACTTCGTATCCCGAAGCGTTATCCTGTGGACACCTGATGTCCACGAGTTCTAATTTCTGTATCCTGTGGACACCTGATGTCCACGAGTTCTAATTTCTGATTTACTTCGTATCCCGAAGCGTTAAGCTAAAGCGCAACCCGTAGAGCATAAATACGCCTAAGCCAAGAAAAATATAATTAAAAGAAAAAACTAATAAGAAAAGAGTAGCTAGCATTGGTCCGGCTATAAAAGCCATGGGGCGCAAGTTGCTGAAAAAAGCGATTAAATTGCTATCAGAGGCGTTTACATGTTTGAAAAAATAACTGTCTGACATCTCTTCAATAAACGACGCGCCGACTCTGGTCATGAAAAGAAGCAAGGCCCAAGCGAAAATATTTTCCGAAGTGATGAAAGAAAGCGACATAGTAATAAAAGCAGAAAGTACAATACCCATAGAAAGTAATTCTTTTTCGCCAAGTTTTTTGTCGGCTATATTACCCAAAAGATACGGGAAAATTACAAACGGAGAAAGGGCGATAGGCATAATTATTCCCAATATTTGGCTGAACGGTATTTGCATAACCGTGTTGAGATATATCGGCGTATATATCACCATTATGGAATAGAAAAACTCAAGTAAAAATCGCACTATGGATATTTTAAACACATCCGGGCGCCTGAACACTTCAATAATTGTGCTTAAAAATTCTAATTTGTTGTAAATCGGGTCGCGGTATTTTTTTAAATTTATTGCCATCAAGATGAACATAGGGAAAATGAAAAGCGCCGAGAGAAGAAACACGGTGTCAAAATTTGAATCTTTAAGAAAACCGCTGGCAACAAGCGGACCTAAAAGAATAGCTGTGTTTACAATCGTAAGAAATGTTCCCCTAGTGCGCCCGGTTGATTCATTGGTTGAAAAACTTTCCAGAAATATATTTATTGATACGAAAAGCATCGCCAAAAACGCTTGGTGAGCAACAAAAAATAAAATGGCGGAATATGGAGAATCGACGGTGATAAGACCTAAAAGCGAAACAATCTCAAGAAAAATCAAGGCGAGAGTGACCCTATAATTTCCGTAAATTGAAAGTATCCTCGGAAGTTTTACTACCGCCAAAATGCTAAGCACCGACGCGATAATATATATGAGACCGACTACCTTTTCCGAGAAAAACTCGCGTAAATATGACGACTCAATAAAAAGTGTAATAGCAAAATGGAGCGCGTAGAAAAAAGTAGCGAGATATATAACATGGAGAAGATGTATGCGGTTTGCAAACATATTTAAACGCCGATTAATACCGGTATGACGATAGGGCGCTTGGCGGTTTTTTGGAAAAGAAAGCGCTCTACGGAGTCGGTAACATTAGCTTTGACATAGTCGAAATTAATCGGATTCATATTATGGGTCGTATCTTCAATCGTTTTTTTAACGATATTGCGCGTTTCTCGCAGAAGTTCTTGCGATTCCTTAAGATAGACGAAACCGCGAGAAATTATGTCGGGAGATTTTTTCAATTTGCCGTTTCCGGTGTTTATGCTTGCCACTACAACAAAAATGCCGTCTTGAGCGAGCGTTTGTCTATCACGAAGAACAACCTCTTGGATGTCGCCCACCGAGAATCCATCAACCATAATAATATTTTTTGGAGCGGTTTCTTTAAGTGCTATGATTTTTTCACCTTTTTCTTGTATCTCAATAATCATGCCGTTGTTGGGAATGATGATATGGTCTTCTGATACTATCCGTTTGGCGATATCGGCGTGTACGCGATGCATGTAATGGTATCCATGGATAGGAATAAAGAATTTGGGATGAATTTTTGAGTGAATCCACGCCAGCTCTTCACCGTTAGCATGACCAGAAGAGTGCACATCGGAATTTCTATAATGAATAATATGAGCTCCCTGTCGCGAAAGATTATCTTTTAATTTTTGAACACCCCGTTCGTTACCGGGAACAATAGAGGAAGACATAAGAATTGTATCGCGTGGCGTTAAACGAATATACTTATGACTCTTGTTGGCGATGCGCATCAGCGCGGCGAACTCTTCGCCCTGCGCGCCGGTAACGAGCGCCACGATTTTATTTTCAGGATAGTTGGCCATTTCTTCAACGGTAATTATTGATTCCTTCCCGATTTTAAGAAGTCCCGCTACCTTGGTTACCTCAATATTTGTTTTCATACTGCGCCCTTCAACGACTATTTTTTTGCCGTATTTTTCGGCGAATTCAATTATCTTGAGCATCCGTTCAACTTGAGACGCGAATGTTGAAAGAATAAGACGTCCTTTTGTGTTTTTGATTATCTCTTCTATATTTTGATGTACTAATTTCTCTGATATTGAAAAACCCGGGTTTTCGGCGTTGGTTGAGTCGGTTAAGAGCGCCAAAACTTTTCGTTTTTTGAAAGAATCAAAAACATCATTTTCAATTTCGGAAACCTTGCCGTCTATGTGGTCAAGACGGAGATCTCCGGTATGCACGATGTCGCCGTGGGGAGTCTCGAAAATAATACCCATAGAGTCGGGGATGGCGTGCGTGACTGCGAAAAAGCTTACAAACATTCCGCCCACTTTCATGCGATTTTCGTTTTCAATAATACGGAGGTCAAGTGGCGACAAATGAGGGAATTCTTCTTGGCGCTTTTTTATCATGAGCGCGGTGAAGTTTCTGGCATATAACGGCGGGTTGCCGATTTTTTCCATGAGATAAGGGATGCCGCCGATATGGTCGAGGTGGCCGTGAGTAATGAATACTCCGCGGATTTTCCCTTTTCGGTCTTCTAAATATTTTGTATTGGGCAAAATGTAGTCAATCCCAGGCGTATCATCTTCGCTGAATTGAAAGCCCATGTCGACGACAAAAATATCATTCCCGAATTCAAAGACGGTCATATTTTTACCAATCTCTTCTACTCCGCCAAGCGGAATGATACGAATATTTTCTCCAATATCGGAAATTTTTACTTCCGGTGTGTACGGCGTGCGCGGGCGCGATGGCCCTCTCCCGCCGAATTTCGTCGTTCTGCGCACTATGCTGTGATATGAAGGCCTTGCGTTAATTTGCGGACGTTCGCCGTGCGGACTTTGCCTAACGTACCTTGATTGCCCCCTTCCGCCCCCTCCGTGGAATGCATTTTTTCGTTGCCCAAGATTTTTTCCGTGTTCTTTTTTTCTACTATCGTCAATCATAAATTTTGTTTTCGTTTTGAATAATTAATTTTTTACTTTTAAATATTTAATTTTTTATCTCGTCGCCCACCTGGCGAACGGTTTCCATACATTATCTGTGACCAAATACCAGTCTCGTATCCCTAAAAATCTATCAGAGGACTCGGTTATATTACCAAGCGCTACACCGCCGAGATTTTCATTCATGAAATAAGTGAATTCGGGAGAAAACACAAATACCGCCGGCGCGTCATTTTCAACCTCGCGTATGAAATCCCGGTATTTTGACGCGCGGTCTTTTTCATCAAGAATACCGCGCAATTCGTTCAGAATTTTATCTGCCTTGGCGCTGGTGTAAAGAGCGATATTTGACCCGGGATCGTTTCTCTGCGATGAGTGCCAGAAAGGAAACGGGTCGGCATTGAATCCCAAAATTTCTCCGAAGAAAAGCGCGTCATATTTGCGCGGTCTGATGACATTTTGGTTCAGGTCGCCGATTTCAAAAATCTTAAGCTCGACTTGCGCTCCGATTTTTTCCCAATCCTCCACGATACGTTTGGCAATCTCTTTGAGTTCCGGGACATCGCCGGTGGCGAACGAAAATTTAAGTTTAATAGTATTTTTTTTATTTTTCTTTTCCATTACGGAATTTTTTTCGTCAAATGTCCATCCTGCGGAGGTTAAAAATTTTTTCGCTTCATCGTATCTATTTCCCGCGATTTGGTTTTT
Organism: uncultured Candidatus Saccharibacteria bacterium; assembly: GCA_964364185.1. Classification (GTDB taxonomy): domain Bacteria; phylum Patescibacteriota; class Minisyncoccia; order Phycocordibacterales; family VMEP01; genus JAUYLU01. Next base: position 3,818 of record CAYIKU010000019.1, on the reverse strand, counting down.
TGTCCCCGTTACTCCGGGCAGAGGGGAATCAATGGCTACACCGTATCCATAGAGGACTTCGTTTACTATACGTTCTTTGTCCACCGCCTTCGCTAGTGCTTGCCTTACCGCCTTGTCGGTGAAGACTTGATTCTGGCTTTGATTGAAGAAAACCGCGAAGACGCGCGGCAATAGCGCCTTTTCAATACGATACCCGCTTTCTTCTAGTACCGAGGCCCCCCTGGCTTCGATTGAGTTTATATTAGACACAATACCGTTATCAAAGGCGGTGATGAGCTCTTCCTCATTTGAATAAAAATGAAATACAATTTTGTCTATAAATGGTTTGCCTAACGCGTATTTTGAAAATGCCGTAAGTTCGTAGTAATTTGGAATTCCGGAAGAATTTTTTTGCACCGCCGTAATTTCATAAGGTCCGGAACCGATGCCTTTCGTGTTGAAGTCGCTAAAGTTGAATTGTTCCGGTGTCAGCTCTTTCCATAGATGTTTGGGAAGTATTCCCAGTGTCGCTATTTCAAGAAACGGAAAATATTTTTGTTTCAGAACGAATTTAACCGTTTTGTCGCTTACTTTCTGGACCGTAACGCCTTCCCAATTTACTCGCCTGGGGCTTTTAAGCAACGGATCTTTAACTTGTGCCACTGTAAATTCTACATCATCCGCCGTAACCTCGGTGCCGTCTTGAAAATAAACATCGTCTTTTATATTAAATGTGTAAGACAGCCCGTCAGGGGATATTTCGTAACTTTCCGCCAAATCGGGAATTAATTTTCCGTTCGGTTCTTTTTTCATGAGGCCGGAATATACAAGAGCGGTTAAATCTTTGTCCGCGTCAGAAATTGCAAGTACCGGGTTAACGAAACGCGGGGTGCCAATAATACCCTCTGAAAGTTCTCCGCCAAAAGAAGGAACACGAATGCTTATTAAACTATTTAGGGTTGACGCAAAAGAAAAAAGTGTTGCCAGAAAAAAAAGAGAAATAATTGTAAAAATCACTCGCTCTTTTTTTGAGAATGATTTTAGTACGAGGAGCATTTCTTCTTTAGTCGGAAGATGGCGCTTCCAACCAGAGTTTGGTTCCAAAGGACTTGTCCCGTTAGAAATTGGATTCATAAAATTTTTTTTACACTGTATAAAGCCGTTAGGCGAGTTCGCTTAGGAGTATTAGTAAATAATAATATCAACAGACGAACTTCTAACGGGATTCATTATTTACGATTAAAATCTGTTTTTATTTTAGTTTAAACTGTTGGCGGACAAAGCGGGATATTACTTCAATAAAAGTGCTATGAGTGTGGAAATCGTGAAAAGCACCGCCAGAACAATAGTTGCGTTAAAGAGCATTTTTTCAGCTCCGCGTCTTGTATGGTAACTGCCTAAAGCATCGCTTCCGCCCAAAGCGCCACCGGCGCTGGCGCTTGTTTGCTGAAGAATGATTGCGCCTACCAAAAGCACCGACAGTACAATTTGTATGTACGGTAATGATGTAGTAATAATTCCCATTTCCGCCATGTTAGCACATACTCCAATTGTTTACAAGCAAGTGTGTTCTACCACTTATTTTACTGGGCTTAAATTTTAAACAAAAGTGTAATTTATACCACTAGATTTAAAGTTAAAAGTCTGGTAAGGTTATAGGAATAGGATTATAAGTTTAAAAAGTTCAATAAGGCAAAAAAGATGAATCCCGTTAGAAGCCGCCTGTCTGCGTGAGTACTCGCACAGGCAGGCGGTCACGGTTTCTGAAAAAGCCTTAATTAAGTGAAACAAGGTTGTTCAATTATCAAACATAATAATTTATCAGGGAGCGAAATGACCGCGACCTGCTTCTAACGGAATGAATAAAAAACCAAACATTAAGCCAGTCGGGGATAGAGTATTAGTTAAAGGAGCAACTCCGAATGAAGGCAAGAAAACAAAATCAGGAATTATTATTCCGGAAACTATTAATAAAGAAAGACCCGAACAAGGTAAAATTATCGCCGTGGGCGAAGGGCGCGTGGGTGACGACGGCAAAATAATTCCAATGAGGGTTAAGGTCGGCGACACCGTTATTTTTTCAAAGTATGGTCCGGACGAAATTAAAGTTGACGGAGAGGAATACTTCATTATTAAAGAAGAGAATATTCTTGCGGTCATTAAGTAAACAACCACAAAATTTCAAATTTAAAATTTATAAAAATTATGTCCAAAAAAATTATTTTTAATGAAGAGGCAAGGCAAGCGCTAAAACGGGGCGTTGATAAAGTAGCCGATGCTGTGCGTATTACTATCGGTCCGCGCGGGCGCAATGTGGTTTTTGACAAAGGATACGGCAGTCCGATGATTACCAATGACGGAGTTACCATTGCCAAAGAAATAACTTTTTCCGACAAGATGGAGAATATGGGTGCTGAAATCGTAAAAGAAGTGGCGACAAAAACGAATGATGTGGCCGGCGACGGCACAACGACGGCGGTAATTTTAACTCAAGCAATCGTGCGCGAAGGAATGAAACAGACTATTTTAGGAATAAACGCCATGGGGGTAAAGCTTGGAATTCTTGCCGCTAAAGACGAAATCGTAAAAGCCCTCCGTGAAATGTCCAAAGAAATAAAAGGCAAAAGCGAGATTATGCAAGTCGCAACAATTTCGGCGGAGTCCGAAGAAATAGGCCAGATAATCGCGGATACAATCCAAAAAGTCGGTAAAGACGGCGTGGTGACGGTGGAAGAATCCCAGTCTCTACTGGTAGAATCGGAATTTGTGGAAGGAATGCAATTTGATAAGGGCTATGTTTCAGCGTACATGATTACAAATCCGGAAAGAATGGAAGCTGTCGCGCGAGACACCGCGATTTTGATTACCGATAAAAAAATTGCCGATATTAAAGAAATTTTGCCGTTGCTTGAAAAATTGGCGCAAAGCGGAAAGAAAGAACTTGTGATTGTCGCCGACGAAATAGAAGGTGAAGCACTGGCTACTTTTGTCGTGAATAAATTACGTGGCACTTTTAACATTTTAGCTATAAAAGCTCCTGGTTATGGAGACCGTAAAAAAGAAATGTTAGCCGACATCTCCGTTGTTGTCGGGGGAAAAGTTGTTTCGGAAGAAACGGGAATGAAGCTTGATACTGCAGGACTTGATGTGCTTGGCCACGCGGGAAAAATTATTGCCACGAAAGATACGACAACAATCGTGAGCGGTAAAGGGAAAAAATCCGATATTGAAAAGCGCGTGATGGAGCTCAAGAAAATGCGCGAAATGACTGATTCTAAATTTGATATTGAAAAAATAGACGAACGAATCGCAAAACTCTCCGGTGGCGTAGCCGTTATTAAAGTCGGCGCGTCAACCGAAACGGAAATGAAATATCTAAAATTAAAAGTTGAAGATGCGGTCAATGCCACCAAAGCAGCGATTGAAGAAGGAATCGTACCCGGGGGCGGTAGTGCTCTCATTAAGGCGGCGGCGAAAGTGCGCTCTAAATCTCTCAAATCCACAGTTGCCTCTTTCGCTAAAGAATTTGAAGTCGGAGTCAATATCTTACTTTTTGCCCTTGAAGCGCCGTTAAAACAAATTGCCATCAATGCCGGACGGGAAGACGGTTCCGTACTTGTTGATGAAATTCGTCGTAGCAAGGGGGCGGTTGGTTACGACGCCTTAAAAGATGAAATTGTTCCGGATATGATATTGGCGGGAATAATTGACCCGGTAAAAGTAACGCGAAGCTGTGTGGAAAATGCCGCCTCGGCCGGAGCGATGCTTATTACTACCGAAGTGGCTATTGCCGATGAACCGAAAGAAAATCCGCAAGCGAGTGGAGTGCCACAGATGGG
>CAYIKU010000018.1:0-14269 GCA_964364185.1 uncultured Candidatus Saccharibacteria bacterium | reverse complement strand
GGTATCAAAGAAAGTGAGAGAGCTGTTCCGCTCGCGCTTCCGGAAATTTTTGCGGGCGACATTTGCTGAAAATTCCGAGCACCACCGAGCGATGGTAATTGAATCATTCCATTAGCCATCATGTAGCCGGTTGTAGAAATAAAAAGTGCCAACGCGAATGTGGCAACTTTTGACACTATTGGTTTTAATTTTTTAATTGCTTGTCCGCCTAAGTTTTGCTTCGCAAAATTTTGGCTGGTAAGCCCTAGGTTGTAAGTTGTTAAAGGAGAAGGATGTAATCTGAATCGAGAGAATCTTTGGGAAGGAATAATTTTATCTTCTACGGGCGGAATAAGCGGCGACTTTTCTGTTTTTGAAACAAAGGGAGATTCGTAAGGAATCTCTTTTCTGGCATTAATTATTTTCTGGGCTCCAAATCCTTGTTTCCCGTTTTGACTCTTGTACTCAAGAAGTGAGTCTTTTTCTATGTACCATAGTTTTCCAACTTGTTTTGCTTTTATTTTTCCTGAACGACAAAGCTCTCCGATGTAATCGTTGGAGTATTTTGTTAAGCGAGCTGCAACTCTACTTAAAACATATTTTTTCCCTTCAAAAACTAAATCTTCAGCAACCATTAAGTTGCTTAAATTATACCTTAATTAATGGGGTCAAAAACTCCGAGAAATGCTTTAAAATGTGGATAACTCGGACAACGAGAAGGTTGCGAACAGTGAAACACGAAACAGAGAAAAATTTCTTGATTTTATTAAAAAATCATCATAAAAATGCAATTATCGAAAAGACTTGGGTGAAAGCATAAAGAAGATTATTTCAAAGTCTCAATTAGCCCGTTTTTGCGTCTAAATTAGCCTTTTGTTTTATTACAAATCTAACAATCTCAGAAAATTATAGAAATATACGTCTTTTAATTTTGTTAAATGATCTTTTTAATTCAATTAACAAGATATATGGGTTAAATTCGTTTATAATTTTTTAAACTGATTTTATAAAAAATTAAATAAAAAATAATATAATAAGTAAAATACCCCGTAGAATAAACATAACTCGGTAACCGCGTTAAAAATTTATTTATTTTAAATTTTAACTACTTTGTCTATTTTGTTTCATGAAACAAAATAGACCTATTATTTAGGTCTATTTCTTCTCTTTTAAGCCCTTGTACTTAAAAACTATATTTTAATTTTATTCGGCGGTTCCTTGCCTTGTAGAAATTCAATTATGTTCTGAGATGCCATTTCTGCCATTTTTACTCTCGTTTTAAGGGTCGCTGAAGCTATGTGTGGAGTAATAACTACATTTGAAAGTTCTGTTAACCCGGGAGTAAGAACTGGTTCATGTTCAAATACATCAAGCGCGGCACCTGCTATCCAATTTTCTTTAAGCGCTTTAATCAATGCAACTTCGTCAATTACTGGACCACGCGAAGTGTTTACTAAATATGCAGTTTTTTTCATCATCTTTAATCTTTCTTCGTTAATAAGATGTATCGTGCTTGGTAACAAAGGAACATGAATACTCACAAAATCTGATTCTCTTAAAACTTCTTCCGGTGTAGCACAATATTTCGCATTGTAATTTTTTTCAAGATATTCATTTTGTTTTACATCATAATAAATTACATTCATATCAAAACCGCGTACTCCGTGATGTACAACACGCGCACCTATTCTTCCAGCTCCAAGAATACCTAAGGTTTTACCTGTAAGATCACTGCCGAGTAAAAGCATCGGTTCCCAACTTTTAAATTTTCCAGTACGAATAAAATTATCTCCTTCAACTGTCCGCGTAGCAATTGCCATCATAAGCGCAAATGTGTGTTCGGCTACAGTATTAGTGAGAACTTCTGGGGTGTTGGTAATTGTCACTCCCCTATCTTTCGCGGCGTTTGTATCTATATTGTTATACCCCACGGCAAGATTTGCAAAAATTTTTGCACTAGGCACCGCGTCAAAAATTTCCCCGTCTATTTTATCGGTAAGCAATGTTAGCACTGCATCATATTTTTTTTCACTAAGCGCATTCTTAAGTTCATCTTTTGTAAGCACGCCATCGTATTTACTTACATCAACTTCGTATCCATTATTTTTTAGCATTTCAATCGCTGATTCAGGAATCATTCTCGTTACATAGATTTTTTTCATCCCGTTAGAATTTTCACTCATGTTTTTATAAAAAATTAGTATTGATAAAAACGATACAAAGATAAATGATTTTCTTAAAAATTTCTAACTTGGGTTCGTGTTAAATCTATTTTACATCAACACCGTTAATTGTACAAAAAGAAATTTGGAATTTATAGAAATCTATAAACATCAGGTGTTTATGTATTATTTCCCTCCCTCCCGCTGTCTACCCTGCTCTATACACTGCTCTCTATATCACTGTACACTATAACAACGCTATAGCGTGATTATTGTGTACAGTAATATATAATCATAATATACATAACATAAAATCACTTAAGATTAAATAAATCGCGTAGCCATTTATCGTTCTCCACCCTATCTACTATCAGATAGAGAACTTCTTTGCCAATTTTAAAATCCGCCTTGACTAATATGATAAGGTCTTCGCAGTCATACGGATATACCCAAACGCTGTTTTGTAATCTTACAAAACCAAAACTAGCAAGCGTTATCCGCAATCTATCACGCAAAAATTTTCTTTTCTCTTTAAGGTCGTATATTACTAAACGCCATTTGCCATCCCAACGCGTCGGTTTTTTAAGCACCGCTTCGCCGGCATAAAATTTTTTAATTTTTTGCTCCCCCTTGGAAGTAATTTCCACAAATGTACCCGTTGGAGTTTTTTCAAATCTAATGAGCCCTGCATCAAGGAGGCGGTCGCGTGAGCGTTTCACTCGATAGTTTTTATTACGAAAATTAGACCCTGTAAGTTTATCAAGCACTCCAATTGCATTTGGTGCGAGTAATTCAATGCTTATTATTCCCGTTCCATATAGCGTATTAAGAATTAACTTTTGTATATTTTGTTTCCGCGTACGATATTTTGATTCTTTTTCCAATTTCCCCATTTTTATATTTTAATTAACACTATAATCTGTTCCAGTATACTATCTCTGCATTATACACTATAACAACGCTATAGCGTTGTTATAGTGTACAAGTTAGTTTAATCATTTTAATTATAATGTATAAATTAGTTTATTAATCGGTATTTCCAATGATTACTTGAACTGTCTGTTTTGGAAAAATTAAAAAACTACCTAGAAACAAACAAATCGTAGAAATACTTGTAATTTGTAGCTATATCTTCTACCGCTTTTTCTCTGGAAATTTCCCCATTTTTAAATTTAATCAAAGGATCAAAAAATACGGTTCTTCCTACCGCAAATCCTATAATACCGTCTACTCTTTTTCCTTTCGTAAGCCATGACTCGACATTTTTTTTGTCTTCTCCCCTCCCTAAAATAATCACGCCTACCCGTGCGCGTTCTTCCTTATTCCTTGCCTCCCTTACAACCCGAATATAATCGGATTCATTCTGCATCCCCTCGATTTTCCAAACATCCGGCTCGATTCCGTCCGCCTGTAGTTCTTTTATCATCTCAATGGTAAGCGCGGGCCGCATTTCCTTGTCGTACCTTTCGCGACTATCCCCCATGTTGTAAAGCTGGTCGACTGTAGGCGTAACAAGGGGCTCTATCAGAAATTTATAACCTTCATCGTGAGCAAAGATGGAAAGTTCTTTTAATCTTTCTCTTTGAGTGGCGTTTATGCTTTTATCCCCCTCCGGGTTGTATCGAACCAGCGCCTTAACAAATGTCGGCTTAATTTTATTTACATGCGATTTATAATCTTCATACTCAAACGCAAACACTTTCTGCCCGCTTTTTTCGATAGTGAGACATGTTATGAAATCGTGGGCGCGCGCATCATGTAAAATTACCTCACCATATTCCTCATCAACAAGTATCGCGGCGTGTTCTTTTGGGATACCTGAAGCAATCGCTACTTTAAACGCGTCATAAATAATCTCTTTGAGCCCTTGTACGCGTATTCTGTCTTTTTCGGAAACCGCATCACCAATTCCAAGTAAAACCTTTGAAAAAAAAGCCCTGTGGTCAAACGGGAGCAAATAAAGAGGTTTGTTGTATCCAAGCGGTTCGCTCATATTGGTCCTGTTAGAGGCGGGTCGCGTTCATAGTGACATACTTACAGTTATTATTAAAAGATTTACTTATTGTTATTATATTGCGTTTATTATACAGCATATACTCGACCGCGGTCTCTAACAGAATGATATACTATTAACATCATGCCTAATTTAGATTTTATCGCCATAGGCGATATCACCACTGACGCTTTTATACGGCTTAAGGACGCGGAAGTGCACTGCGATATTGACCACGAAAAATGCACCCTGTGTGTGGATTTTGCCACAAAAGTTCCTTATGAATTCGTAAGGGTGGTCCCGGCGGTTGGCAACAGCGCAAACGCGGCGGTCACCGCCACAAGACTTGGCCTTAAGGCTGGGCTCGTTTCCAATATGGGTGACGACCAAAACGGCAAAGACTGCTTAGCTCAACTAAAAAAAGAGCGGGTGAACTGCGACTATATTAGAATCCATCCTAAAAAATCAACTAACTATCATTATGTATTGTGGTATCAAGACGAAAGAACAATTCTAATTAAGCATGAAGCGTATAAATACGAACTTCCTTTTATCGGACTTCCAAAATGGATTTACTTAAGTTCGCTTGGTGAAGACGGAGCACCGCTTCACTCCGCGCTTTCAGAATATTTAAAAGATAGACCGGAAATACAACTGGCCTTCCAGCCGGGAACATTCCAGATTTCACTCGGCTACGAAAAATTAAAAGAAATATACGCGCGCACAAAAATTTTTTTCTGTAATGTACAGGAAGCGCAAGAGATATTGAAAATGGGAAAAACTAATATCCCGCGGCTTATTTCTAGATTAAAAGAATTAGGCCCGGAAATTGTGGTTGTTACTGACGGCAAAAAGGGCGCATATTTGCATTATGAAAAAGAAATGTTTTTTATGCCTCCATACAAAGATCAATCTCCGCCCTATGAACGCACCGGCGCTGGAGACGCTTTCGCCTCAACATTCGTGTCAGCTCTTGCTCTAGGAAAAACTCCGCTTGAAGCAATCAATTGGGCGCCTGTAAACTCTATGTCTGTAGTGCAATACATCGGCGCCCAAGAAGGCCTCCTAACACGCAAAAAATTGGAAGAATACCTAAAAAACGCGCCCGATGACTACAAATCGGAAATAATTATATAAGTTAATGGTTGATAGGAATTATGAAATAGGAAGATTAGAAGCTAAAGATTGGAGGCTAAAAATTTGCGGGGTTTAGCCCCGCAAGTGATAGTTTCCACCCACTTGGAAAACAGGTTTCCAAGTGGGTGTTTTTTATGTTCTTCCTAAAAGTTTTTTTGCTTTCCGTTTAATATTTACAACCCCCATACCATAATGCTCCAGAAGTTCGTCTGGCAAACCAGATTGCCCGAATTTATCGTCCACGCCGACAAATTCCATCGGCACGGGATGATTTCTTGCTAAAACTTCGGCCACCGCGCTTCCCATACCACCTGCAATTTGATGCTCCTCAATAGTTAGTATTCTCCCTGTACTTTTAACGAGCTCGATTATCGCATGTTCATCAATCGGTTTGATTGTGGCGAGGTTGAGCACGGAAACACCAACACCTTCTCCTTCCAAATCAAGCGCAACAACAAGAGCTTTATAAAGAAGCGCGCCCGAAGCGATAATACCTATAGTGTAACGCGCATCTTTTTTCGCGCGCCATACTACTTGCGCCCTGCCTACATCAAACGGGGAAAGTTCTGTGGTAATCACCGGAGTTTTTTCGCGCGCGAGCCGTATGTAAACCGGACCTTCTATGTTCGCCGCAGCAATTGTCGCTTTCTTGGCTTCAATGGAGTCGCACGGCGCAATCACCGTCATTCGCGGAATGACTCGCATGAGAGCAATGTCTTCAATAGCTTGATGCGTGCCGCCGTCCGGTCCAACAGAGACGCCGGCGTGCGAACCGATAATTTTCACATTCGTATTATTGTAAGCAATCGTTGTTCTAATCTGCTCCCAATTCCTGCCTGGAGAAAACATAGCGTAGGAAGTAATAAAGGGAATTTTCCCCATAGAAGCCATGCCCGAGGCAACAGCGGCGAGATTTTGTTCTGCCACCCCTATTTCCACAAATCGTTCAGGAAATTTATTTTTAAAAAAATGCATCTGGGTAGATTCAGTCAGGTCGGCACAAAGGCCTACGATTCGGCTATCTTTCTCGGCGGCGACAAGCAACCCCTCACCAAATCCTTTTCGTATCGGCTCTTGCTCAATACTTGCGTCAAAAAGTTTTGGATTTAATTTTTGTTCAAGATTTATCATAATTCTCTATTATTCACATTCAGATTTAATTTTACCATTTAAAGTTCTTAATTCTTTTAACGCCATTTCTGCCTGTTCTTTATTTGGCGGAATTCCGTGCCACTTAAAATCGCGCTCAAACATGTGGACGCCCTTGCCGGGAATCGTGTGCGCTATAATAACTGAAGGTTTTTCAAATATAGCTTTGGCTTGTGTTACTGCTTCGTCGATAGCATGGAAACTATGTCCGTCAATTTCTTGTACATGCCAACCAAACGACTCCCATTTTTCATGAAGCGGTTCAAGTGGCATCACATCTTCGGTAAACCCGTCTATCTGTATATTATTGCGATCAATAATAGCGATAACGTTATGAAGATTTTCTTTGCCGGCAAACATAGCCGCTTCCCAAGAATTGCCCGCATCGAGTTCTCCGTCCGACATTAAACAATATATGAATTTTGAGCTGGATTTCCCGTGGTCCATTCTATCGGCAAGAGCCATACCGACCGCTTGCGAAAGCCCGGAACCAAGAGGTCCGGAACTTGTTTCGATTCCGGAAAGCCATTCTCGATGCGGATGTCCTTGCAGACGAGAACCGAATTTGCGAAGCGTCTTTAATTCGCTTACGGAAAAATATCCAGCATGAGCCATAGTAGCGTAAAGAACTGGGCAAATATGCCCGTTGGAAAGAACCAGGCGGTCACGATCTATCCAAAAAGGATTTGCGGGATTATGTTTTAAAAGATGAAAATAAAGCGCGGTAAAAATATCAGCCATTCCTAAAGGACCTGCGGTGTGCCCCGACCCGGCCTCCAAAAGCATTTCAATTATAGACTGCCTAACTTTATTAGCGGTGATTTCTAAACTTTTTACTTTTTCGTCGGTCAAATACGACATTTACTTTCTAGTTTTTAAATTTACTTTTTTCCCAACTATTCCAAATCTTTTTGAAAAACTTTCAAAAATATCATTTCTAACACGATTGTTAGCTATATCATCAATTCTTGAATGCAACCCTTCAAGTTTTTGGTTTGCTTTTGCTACTCCCATTTCTACACCTCCAATTCTGTTTTCTAAAACAGCGTTAAACTTTTGTATTTCCTCAAAACTGTTTAATGTAGAAACAGCCAAGGCATCTATGAGATTTTTAAGATCGTCATTAGTTGTCTCTTTTTTTGTTTTTTTAGCCCCCATAATTATCTTATTATTGTATCATTTTTAGTTTACAAATAGCATCCACTATATCGCCTGATTCAAAAATAGCAGACCCGGATACAAGTCTATCGGCGCCAGCGCCGACAAGAAACGGCGCTGTTTCAAAATTAACTCCCCCGTCAATACTTATCGCAAGATTTTGGTAATCTTTCTTTAATTTTTTTATTCTTTCTATCACTCTTTCATCAAAAGGTTCCCCTTGAAATCCGATGCGTGCTATGCCCATCAATTGAACAAAATCAATTTTATCTACGAAAGGGAGGATTGTTTCAAGCGGGGTGTCGTTGTTCAAAGATATACCAACCTCAACCTCGGCTTCTTTGGCTTTATCTATTAAATTCTTTAATTCTTCTTTTTTAGAACTTTCTATGTGAAATATGATTCTTTGCGCACCGAGAAGTATAATTTCGTTCAAAATTTGCGGCGAATTTTTAACCATTAGGTCAAATTCGTAATTGATATCCTGCCAGAACGGCAATCCTGTGTTTTTTTTTACTAATTCTTGAAATTCACTCCACGCGCTGTATGGCCAACTTTTATTTGGAACAAATATGCCGTCCATCACATCAATCTGCACATAAGAAACTAATTTCTTAACAAGAGAAACTTTTGCGGAAATATCGACAATTGTTTTCGGCATTATCGCCGGAATGATTTCTGGCATAAGATAATTTCAAATGTTAAATTTCAAAATAATGTCCGATGTTAATAATTTAATAATTTAATAATTTAGACCGTATACATATTATAGGCGATAGCATGTGATATGTATACAGTATGAAAAAAATAATTAAATGTTTTAAACACTTTGAATCTATTTATTTAAAAAAAATTTAGAATTTGTCATTTAAAATTAGATATCATCTATCTTTCTAATTCTTCGCACATGCCTCTCGTCTCTGGAAAAAGGAGTATTCAAAAATACGCGCACGGCATTTATGGCTTCTTCATCTTTAATAAATCGCGCGCCCAAAGAAAGTATATTGGCATTATTATGCTCACGAGCAAGACTGATAGTATTAAGCGCGCCCCCGTAATAAACAGTTGCACGAATATGTGGAAATCGATTGGCTACAATCGCCTCTCCTTGGCCAGACCCGCCTAAAACAAAACCGAAAGTATCATGGGGATTTTGGGAAATCTCGCGGGCCACCTCGGAAACAAAATCTGGATAATCGTCTTCTTTTTTGTATTCAAAAGCCCCCTTATCCAATACTTCATATCCCTCCTTTATTAAAAAAGAAATCAGTTTCCCTTTAAGTTCAAACCCAGCGTGGTCGCTTCCTATAAATATTTTCATGGTATTTGGTTTTTACAAGTACTCCCCAGCTTTCAAAACATGCTCCACGAGCGTATTGGCATACCCCATTTCGTTGTCATACCAAGCAAGAACTTTTACCAAATTTCCGTCAACTACTTTAGTAAAAGATAAATCGGCAATTGAAGCGTGTGTGTTGCCCACAATATCAGAAGAAACCAATTGTTCTTTAGTAACAGTAAAAATTCCTTTCCAACAATCTTCCATGGAAGCTTTCTCTAATATCTCATTGACTTCTTCCGCTGTTGTTGGACGTTTTGAAACAAAAGTAATGTCAGCAATGGAACCGGCAACGACCGGCACTCTTAAAGCAATTCCGTCAAATTTACCGTCAAGATCAACTATCGCTTTTGCAACAGAGAGAGCAGCGCCGGTAGTGGACGGTACTATATTAACTGCTCCGGCGCGAGCGCGACGAAAATCCCCCTTATCGTCTGGCGAATCAACAAGTTTTTGCGTCGCGGTATAAGCGTGTACAGTATTTAATATCGCTTTTTCTATTCCTATGGATTTATTAAGTATTGCAATCACAGGACTTCCAGCATTTGTAGTGCAAGAAGCATTGGAAGATATTTTGCAAGAAGACAATTTGTCTTCATTAATGCCGATTAACACGGTTTCTCCATTTCCACCGCCCTTAGCCGGAGCGCTAATTACCACGCGCTTGGCACCAGCATTAATATGCGCTTGCGATTTATCAAAACTTTCAAAAAAACCAGTGGACTCCACAACAACATCAATATTGAGCGCCCCCCATGGAAGTTTTGCCGGGTCTTTTTCGCTAATAAATAAAATTTTGTGACCATTAACTGAAAGAAACGGGGTATCACTGTCTTTTTTGGCTTCAATTTTAAGAGGACTTTTGCCATAAACCGTGTCGTAACGCAAAAGATAAGCGAGATTATCTATATCGCCCAAATCGTTCACTGCTACAATTTCAATCTCCGGTCTTTCAATAGCTAATTTTAAAAATGCCCTGCCAATTCTCCCCAATCCATTTATTGCAATTTTCATATATTTTTTAAGTATACCAACAGAAGACTTACTTCAAAAGAGAAGTGAGTATATCCCGCAAAACTTGAGGATTAGCGGAACCATGGCTTTCTTTCATCCCCTGCCCTATTAAAAATTGAAGTGAAGCGGATTTCCCCGCTTTATATTCGGCAACCACTTTAGGATTATCTTTTATAATTTTTTTAACAATAACCTCCAGTTCTCCCTGATCGCTTTTTTGAAGCAATCCTTTTTCTTGCGCTAGTTTTTCAGGATCAGTGTCTTTTTCAAAAAGAAGGGCGAGTAAATCTTTGGCTCCGCGGGAAGAAATTTTATTTTCGGAAACCATCTTAACGAGAGCGGTAAAATTTGCCGGAGACACCTTGAAATTTTTGCTGTTATTTTTGGTTAATCCCGCCAAATCAGAACTTATATAATTAGAAGAAAGCCCGATTAATTTTTTGTCGCCACCGAGTTCTTTTGAAACTTCTTCAAAAAATTTGCATAAAATTTCATCGTATAAATACATTTCAGCATCTTCTCTTTTTATCCCCAGTTCTTTCATAAATCTTTCCCGTTTTTCCCATGGCAATTCCGGAATTTCTTTTTTTAACATTTCAGCGGAAAATTCCGGCATTTCGCTTATTTTTATTTTTGGTAAATCAGGGTCGGGAAAATAGCGATAGTCGTGCGAACTTTCTTTCATTCTTTGAGAAAATGTTTCTTCTTTATTTTCGTCCCATCCCCGCGTTTCTTGAACTACCTCTCCTTTTTCTTCAAGCAATTCAATCTGTCGCGCAATTTCGTGAGCAATAGCTTTCTCAACAACTTTAAAAGAGTTTAAATTTTTCACTTCTACTTTGGTTCCAAAATTTTCATCCTTACTCACTGAAATGTTTGCTTCCACCCGCATCTCACCTTTTTCCATGTTGGCATCAGATGCTCCTAAATATCGCAAAACTAGTTGAAGTTCTTTGGCAAAAGCGCTGGCTTCTTCCGCGCTTTTAACCACCGGCTCCGTAACAAGCTCCATAAGCGGAACACCCGCGCGGTTAAAATCTATTAAACTGTAATTGCCTTTGTCGTGCGATGAACGGGCAGTATCTTCCTCAAGGTGCACTCGCGTGATTGCCACGCCGTTTATTGACCCACCCGAAACAATCGGATATTTATATTGGCTAATCTGATATCCCTTCGGAATGTCGGGGTAAAAATAATTTTTTCTGTCAAATTCCGTGAAATCGGAAATTTTTCCTCCAATCGCCATGCCAACTTTTATAACATGTTTGAATGCTTCTTTGTTTATTACTGGAAGCGCGCCAGGGTGGGCCATGCAAATCGGACAAATGTTTATATTGGGACGCTTTTCTTCGGTATCATTCTTGCACCCGCAAAACATCTTGCTTTTTGTCTTAAGCTCCGCGTGAATTTCTAACCCTATTGTTGTTTTGTAAGGAATGGACATCTTTTATTGGATGGTAACAAACTAAGCTCTAAAAAACAAAATTACTTAATCGGCTTTTCTTAATAATTTAACAAGCCCGTCAGATACTTCTTTACTTGAAACATCATCGTAAAGCGACAGCGCAAAAATTTTGGGATTTAATTTTTTTATTTTTTTCATCTTTGAAATAAGGGTTTTTTCGTCCACAGTATCTTTTTTTGTCAAAATCACAACTTCATCTTTATCTGAAAGTATTTTGTCATATTTATTAAGTTCACTCCGTACTGTTTTATACGCTGACATAACATCTTCTTCAAGTGAAATCAGGTGAGCAAGCATTTTTGTCCGTCGTATATGTCTCAAAAACGCGTGACCTAGTCCTTTCCCCTTGCTTGCTCCCTCTATCAACCCGGGAATATCGGCTACTATAAAACCGTGCAAGTTGCCTAAATTTGGCTCAAGGGTGGTGAATTGATAAGAACCAACCAATCCTTTGGCGTTGGTAAGCATATTAAGAAAACTTGTTTTGCCAGCGTTGGGAAAACCAATAAGTCCTATATCGGCAAATAATCTAAGTTCAATAAAAAAATCAGCTTCTTGTCCCTTTTTACCGGAAGTGCTTTCTTTTGGTGTGCGATTAGTAGAACTTTTGAAATGCTCATTGCCATACCCGCCAATCCCGCCTTTTAAAAGAAGAATTTTTTCGCCATCTTTTTCTATTGATATCTCTTCTCCGGTTTCTAAATTTTTTATAACAGTGCCAAGGGGGAAAGAAAGAGTAAGGGGAGAACCGTTTTTGCCGTGCAAACTATTTTTCATGCCATCACCGCCTTTTTCCGCAAAAAAAGATTTTTTGTTTTTATATTGAACTAATGAATGCATTTCGCGCGAACTTATAACAAAAACATCTCCTCCTCGTCCGCCGTCACCTCCTGAAGGACCAGCGTTAGGCTTGCTTTTCTCGTGACGAAAACGGGTAACGCCGTTACCACCATTACCGGCAGAAATATGAAGTTTTAATTCGTCTATAAAAGCCATGATTAAAACATAAAAAATTAAATTTTGTCTTCCTTGTTTTCGTAATAAAAAGACAGATAGCGTTGGGCGGACATAAAACCTATAATTAGAAACAAAATTACAAGAAGAAACACGCTAACTTTGTGGCTCAATTGTATTGCCGCATAACCAAAAAGATACCCTAATGTACTGAAAGTAAAAACCCAAATAACGGAAGCGATTATTTCCGCCTTCATAAAAAGCCGAAAACTCATTTTCATAAGTCCCGCCATAATAAGCGTGGCGTGATTAGTTCCATATATGAACTTCGCCAATATAAGAGAAGTTATCGGCTTTGTTTTAAAGTGCGGTAATAGCTTATCAACTACCCGTTCGGCTGTATGGATTAGTTGCACAAAAATTTTAGGCAATCCGTCCCGTTTAAGTAATATTCCGATTGAATACCATAAGACATCACCTATAAGCACTCCTATAAGAGCAATTGTGACAACATAATAAAATTTTAACGCTCCCAAATGCGATAATACTCCGGCAATAATCAGAAATGTCTCCCCTTCAATCACCATCATTAAAAAAAGAATCAGATAAGCGGCTATCGTGTGCAATTCAAAAAATGAGATAATTGACTCGATTTCCAACATATTATTCGGAATTTAATACCTTGTCTGCAATAAACATCACAGCAAAAACAAAAATTGACCCCAGAAGCGCCGGAATAAATCCTTCAATTTGTAACCCCTTCACTATGGCCGACAAAAACCAAAAAATCAGAGCATTTAAAACAATGCTGAATAATCCAAAGGTAATTAAATTAATTGGAAGCGTCAGAAGGTATAAAATCGGACGAATTGTGATATTTAAAATTCCCAATAAGAAAGAGGCGATGAGGGCGGTATAAAAATTAAGAACTGAAATTCCGGGAATAAAATAAGTCGCCGCAAAAATCGCTATTGCTGAAATAAACCACTTAAAAATTAAAATCATTATTTTTTAAGCAACAATTCTTTTATCTCTTCTATATTTTTATCTATTTTCTGAACTCTTTTTTTAACATCATCAAGTTCTTTTTTTTCTTCCATTTCAATTTCTATTTCCGTTTTTTCTATAATTTTTTTATCACGCTTAATGCCGGCAATTATAATATTGTCGCCAACAAAAAGAGAAACGAAAAGCCCCGTGACAAGAAGTATGATTAAACTTAGGAGTAAGGAGATTGGCCCGGTCATAAAAGGAAAAAGGTCGGCAGTATCCCATACACCACGCCAAAAAAGCACTATGCCTATGCCGGAAATAAAAGCATAAATAATAGGGTAATGGCTTAATTCGCTCCGTACCCTATCTTCCAAACGATCAAAAAATTTTACTATTTTATGAACCATGATAAGTATCAAATAGTATACACTAAGCCGTGTAATTTTGAACTCTACTCATATATATTGAAACAACAAAAAGAATAGCAGATATTAGAGCGGAAAAAACGCAATAAGCGCAAAATTTGCCTATAAGAAATGCTTGAATATATATGAAATAAAGCGAAAGAAGAAATCCAATGGAAGTAAGTGGTAATATCAATTGCCTTAATAAATTAATCTGTGAAAAAAAATATCCCCCCAAAAGAATAATAACCAAAAAATAATAAATTACCCCAAAAAGAGAAAGCGGAACCCCAAACACTTTTGAATAGGAACTTCTTGCTACTTCATTGCAACCGTCAAAAAAAGAAAATGTGCACGGAAGAGGTATCTGGCGATAACTCATATAAGTGAGATATGACGCGTCAATAGCGCCCAGAACCGCAAATGTTACCAAAATAATTAAAAGAGTATTCAGTGTAAAAAATTTTTTCTGTCCGGCATGTTCCATGGTCAAATTATATATTATTTCCCATGACAGTGTTT
>CAYIKU010000017.1:0-14598 GCA_964364185.1 uncultured Candidatus Saccharibacteria bacterium | reverse complement strand
AAAATGCCATTTTATATGTCTTGTTTTGGGCGAATATCCCATCTATTCATAATTTTGGAAATAGGAGTATAATTGACAGTAAGGGAGAAGTGGGAAAAGATACTTTTTTTACATTTTGACCAAGCAAACCAATTATATGTAATCATTTATTATTATGAACACACTAAATAGAAACAAGGTTGGTCTTATTGTAGCTTCGTTTGTGGCTCTCGTTCATATCATCTGGAGCGCATTGGTCGCACTAGAGTGGGCGCAACCGCTTCAAGATTTTATGCTCGAAATGCATTTCTTGGTAAATCCCTACCTCGTGCTCCCGTTTGATTGGGTCACGGCGATTGAACTTATCGTTCTCGCTTCAATCGCGGGCTATATTGTCGGGTTCGTATTGGCAACAATTTGGAACCATTTTCACAGAGGATAAAATTATTATTAATTATCTGAATTAAAAAATATGATGAATTATTTTGGATATGGAATGATGGGTGGATATGGATACGGCGGAAGTATTTGGATGACGCTTTCGTGGGGAATATGGCTTATCGCCGGAATTCTTGTTATTGTGTGGCTTTGGCAACACATTGATAAAAAGTAAGCGGGGATCTAAGCAAACTTCCTAAAGTTAAAGAGCGTGAAGTGGAAACTAAACAAAGAGGAAGAGAAAATTTTGAGGCATCTATCCACTCCGGCAAAAATACAGGATTATTTGAATTCTATCCCTCAAAATTTTGAGAAAAAGGAAGAAACATGCATGTCCCCAAGAAGGGTCTTGCGGGACAAGCGCGCGCATTGTATTGAAGGCGCGCTTTTAGCGGCGGCTGCTTTTTGGTATCACGGGAAAAAACCGTTGGTCCTTCATTTGGCCACTACAAAAATAGACGAGGACCATGTCGTTGCTCCTTTTCAAGAATACGGGCTTTGGGGGGCAATCAGTAAAAGCAACCATTCGCTTCTCCGCTACCGCGACCCTGTTTACAAAACAATCCGCGAGCTCGCATTATCATATTTTAACGAATATTACGAATTCAAGAGCGGTGAAAAAAGCTTGCGCGGTTATACCAAGCCGATTAATTTAAAAATTTTGGGAAGCGATTGGATTACCGAGGAGTCTGAATTGTGGAATATCAACGATATACTGACCGGCGCAAGCCATTTTCCCATTGCACCCCAAAAAACATTAAAAAAACTCCGTGTAGCCGACCCCATTGAGCTTGATATTACGGCTCATACTGACTGGCTAAACTATCCTCTTAAAAAACGAAGATAGTCGCCCGTCCCGCCTACTGGCGGGATTAGGGAAAAAGAAGTAACCCTTTCCCTGCTTTATGAGTTGTATTTAGCAAGAAAGGTCGATATAATTGCGCGCATGATCCTTAGAGAAATAGATATAACGAAAGAACACCGGGAAAGGCGTGATGAAGAGATACTTTTGCTTTCCACTTCAAGCCCGGCGATTTTTTCCATACTATTCGACAGATATCACGACGATTTTGTCCGCAAGGCCAAAAAAATCGTAGGTCTTGAGAGCGCTGAAGATTTAGTGCAAGAGGCGTTTGTTAAAATATATCTCAATGCCGGGAAATTCAAGGTGCAAGAGGGCGCCAGTTTCAAATCGTGGGGATATAAAATTCTCATCAACAGTTGTTTCTCTTACTACAAGAAACAAAAAAGGGACAGGGAAATGACCATGCCACTTGATGAAGAATTAGCGGAATTATTGCCAAATTTCCACACGAACGATTATGATAAAGAATTTACCAACGATTATGTGCTTTCCATTCTTTCCCGAATGCCCGGCATTTTAGGCAATGTCCTAAAAATGTATTTTATAGAGGGCAAACCTCAAAAAGAGATAGCGGGGAAAGAGGGTGTTTCGGTCGGTGTCATAAAAACAAGGATGCACCGCGCCAAGAAAGAATTTAAAAAAATCGCTTTCAGTTTGATTTAATAAAATATCTAATGGAATGAATAATATCAACATACAATTTAAAAAAGAAACTATGCTCCGTATTTATAGTGTTTTTTTAATAAAGAAACTTTACGGGCGCATTGCCGTTAAAACATATATTCTTGCCGGACTTATTTATATTCAGGCAAAATTGATATTCGTAAAAGCGGTAATTAACAACGCGCCGGCGTTTACTGATGTTTCGGCGCTGTATAATTTTTATTCCTATGCCTTTTTAAACACGCAAGCGGTAACGCAAATAACGATGGTGGCTGGGATAGTTACGTTGTTGTGGCTTTTCCGCGATTTGTTGCACAAAGAAAACACAGTGCTTGGGCGTATATAAAAAATTCCGCTCCAATGGAGCGGAATTGTGAATCGTTGGCTAGTTGTTATTACTCTGCGATGTGATAAATTTATCGTAAATTAACAGCTCGGCCGACGTAAGAAAAATGACAATATTATCATTTTCATCAAGGCCAATAATAGACCTTTTTAATCCCTCTATTTTTTTTAACCCGTAGATACAACTCTTCAGGATTTTTAAGAGATTATTTTCTTTTTTTAAATCTTCCAATACAACTTTCATACTCACCTCCGATTTGTATGTTCTTTATTTTCCTCTTGTGTTCTAAACCAATCTTCATAATCTCTTCTGAGGGAATCGCTTAAACACCCTATTTCTTCTAGGTGTTTTTTCAGTGTTCCTATGTTTTCCTTCAAATCTCTTTCTTCTTGAAATCTCCTTTTATTACAAATAAAACACTGGCATTCCCCCACAATCTGAAGTTGTAGGGTCATTTTTTGTTCTCCCGTGTGTTAAAAACTATCTTTTTTGACTATAACATATACTTAAATAACTGTAAAAAATAACTGGGCGTTTTATATGATTTTTTATGATATAATTCCGTCATTATTTATATCATTAAAATTATTTATGGAAGAAAATAAAATAAACATTCCGGGAGCGATTATTTTGGCGGGAATCATTATTGCTGTCGCGATACTTCTTACTAATGGGAAGATAGCAAGAAACGATGCCCCATCTGATGCCAAACCGCAACCTCAAGAAATTACTGTAGCTAAGGTTGATTCCAATGAACATATTTTAGGAAATGCAAACGCCAAAATAGTAGTGATTGAATTTTCCGATACGGAATGTCCGTTCTGTAAACAATTTCATCCGACAATGCAAAAAATCGTAGCTGATTACAAAGGAGAAGTCGCTTGGGTCTATCGTCATTTCCCGCTTGATAAACCAAATCCGCAAGGAATAATTCTCCACTCAAAGGCCGGCAAAGAAGCCGAGGCGACTGAATGCGCTGGCGAACAGGGGGGAAATGAGGTGTTTTGGCAATATTTGGATAAGGTATTTGAAATAACGCCGTCAAACGACGGTTTAGATCTTGTTCTGCTTCCCCAAATTGCCTCTGAACTGGGGCTTGACGTAAAAACATTCAACAATTGCCTTTCAAGCGGAAAGTATAAAAATCTTATTGAATCGCAATATCAAGACGGATTAAAAGCCGGCATTACGGGAACACCGGCAAGTATTGTGGTCAACCAAAAAACCGGCAAGAAAACTATGGTTGTCGGCGCCGGGTCATACGAAACTATAAAGAGTACAATTGATTCCCTTAAATAAATTTTAGTAGTTTCTCAACCTATCCACTTTTTCGTGTTGGCGGATTTTTTCGTGGACTTTAGCTTCAATCTGGCGAATGCGCTCGCGAGTAACACCAAACTCTTGACCTACTTCTTCAAGTGTATGCATTATTCCGTCCAAAAGCCCATGCCTCATTTCAAGTATTTTTCGCTCCTTGGGCGACAAATCGTCTAAAATCTCACCGACTTGGTCTTTCAAAATTCTGTGGCTTGAATCCTGGTCCGGAGAGAGAATTTTATCATCGGCAATAAATTCGCCAAGGGTAGATTTTTCATCGTCATCCCCTATCGGTTTTTCAAGCGACACAGTGTCTTGATTTATGTTTTCAATCGTGTGGATTTTTTCCACTTCCACTCCCATTTCAGTCGCTATTTCTTCCGGCAACGGATCGCGTCCTAGGTCTTGGCTAAGCCTTCTTACCACCTGTTTATATTTTGCAATTGTCTCTACCATATGGACCGGTATGCGGATAGTGCGCGATTGGTCGGCCAGCGCGCGCGTAATTGCCTGCCTAATCCACCAAGTAGCGTAGGTTGAAAATTTATAACCCTTAGTCCAATCAAATTTATAAACCGCCCTGAAAAGACCGAGATTTCCTTCTTGAATCAAATCAAGAAGAGTCAGGTCGGAACTGCGTCCAACATATTTCTTGGCGATAGAAACCACCAAGCGGAGATTGGCTTTAGCCAAAAGGTTCTTGGCCTCCTCGTCGCCTTTTTCTATGCGTTTGGCAAGTTCTCTCTCCATAGCGCCATTAATTAGGGAATATTGGCCAATTTCCTTCAAATACATCTGAATTGAATCATAGGAAGACCCTTCTTTGCCGTAACCCTTAGCCGTCTTTTCCTTTTCGTTAGTATCAAGTAAATTACCCCCCTCGAGCACATCAATACCCGAAGTAGCAAGATTCTCATAGAGTTCATCAAGAAAAAGAATATCGCTTTCAATCGTGGGAAATGCTTTCAAAATATCGTCGTAAGTGATGAAACCTCGGTCTTTCCCTTTTTTGATAAGAGACCCGACTTTATTTTCGCGGACAGATTCTTTTTTAGAAAGTTTCTTTTTCGGAATAAGTTGTTTTTTCTGCGCTGTTTTTTTAAGAGATTTTACTTTTCGCTTAGGTGTGTTTTTCCTCTTTTGGGAAATTTTTTTAAGTTTCTTTTTTGTATTTTTATTCTTTTTCATATGCCAGTATTGTTTAAATTTATTAATTTTTTATTCTTTTAGTTTACTTTTTATATCGTTTATTCTTTTCGAAACTTTATGACACGAGGCGAGTAATTCCTCAACTCTTTTTTCGTCTTTTTTTCTTTCGGATATTCTTAATTCGGCCATATTTTGAACAAGTTTTTCGTCTAGTTGAACCATTTCCAAATTAAGAAAAAGACTTTCTAATTCTTTATCTAAATGTTTTGTCCCGCGATAATATACTTCCGCTTGAAGAATTAAATTTTCTTTTCCCTCTTCGGGGGGATGAATCGAGGACCCTGTAATTTCTTTGTATCGTTCTTTGGCTTTTTCTATACCAATGACCCTTTTTTCTTTTTTTTCTTCGCTTTGCCAATATATAAGCCCCATTATTTTACCGCGGATTTTTTCTTCTCTTCCTTTCTCTTTAGAAACATCTTCTTTTGTAATAAATTCCACGGCTACTTTTTCTCCGTGTTTTTTTATTTCTTCCCATATGGGATCTTCGGAGATATTGAGTACGTTCGCAATTCTACCAACAAAATGAGCTTGGTCAATATGGTTTCTTACGAGAGCTACGTAAGG
Source organism: uncultured Candidatus Saccharibacteria bacterium (assembly GCA_964364185.1). GTDB lineage: Bacteria > Patescibacteriota > Minisyncoccia > Phycocordibacterales > VMEP01 > JAUYLU01. The sequence goes on along the minus strand of CAYIKU010000017.1, from coordinate 9,214 downwards.
TATTACTTTCTTTGATACTTCTAGTTTAAGGGAACGAGGATCAAGTTCTTTTTCTATAAGCGTATCTAAATAAAAATCAATTATATGTTTGGCCCCCTTAACAGCGCGTATCCATTCTTCCTTGTCTTTGTGTATAAGGTCTGCTGGGTCAATCCCTTTTGGGAGTTTTGCTATACGAATATCCATACCCAAAGATAGAGCCAAATCAAAACCGCGTGCTGTCGCAGAAAATCCCGCTTCATCCCCATCAAATGCCACTACTATATTTTGACTAAAGCGCTTGAGGGAATTTAGGTGTTCTTCTGTAAGTGCCGTACCGGAAGTCGCTATAGTATTATTCACTCCCGCTTGATGAGACATGATAAGATCCATTTGTCCTTCAACTATCACAGAAAAATCTTCCTGCATAATGGCGCGTTTAGCTTTATCGTAACCGTATAGAAGGCGGGATTTATTATAAAGCGAAGTTTCTGGAGTATTAATATATTTTGCACTGTCCGTTTCTGTATTTCCATCCACAAAATATCTTCCTGAAAAACCGACCACTTTGCCTTGAGCACTGCGAAGCGGAAAGATAATGCGCCCGCGGAAACGGTCGTAAAAACCCTTATCGCTTTTTATTATGAGCCCGGCTTTTTCAATTTCCACCTCGCTAAATTTTTTATCTTTCAGATGTTCAAGAAGCAAGCGCCATTCGTTTTTGGCGTATCCCAATTGCCATTCTTCTATCGTGTCGTCGGTTAAACCACGCCCCCTAAGATAGTCGAGCGCGTCTTTGGCATTTTCCAAATTATTTTCAAAGTACTCCGTAGCAACTTCCAGTATTTTATAAAGCCGACTCTCTTCGCTTTTTAATTTAGGGTCAATTTGGGAAAGCGCGATACCGGCGCGGTCGGCCAAAATTTGGAGAGCGCGCTTAAAATCAACTCCCTCAATCTCTTCAATGAAGGTAAAAATGTCTCCACCGCGATTGCATCCGAAACAGTGATAAGTATTTCGCGATGGCGACACTATAAAACTTGGCGTCTTTTCATTGTGAAAAGGACAGCGCGCTTTTAAATTACCTCCGGCGCGTTCCAATTTAATGTAAGAAGAAATCACCTGGTCTATCGGCAACCTCTCTTTTATTTGTTCTGTGGGTGACATCGGATTAGTTTGTCGGTTTATAAGTTACGCCTTGCTTTAGTTAATAAGTATCATATCCTTAACTAACCAACTTTCGAACTTATTAACTTATTAACTAATTCTCTTCTTCAGTATCTGAAACTGTCGCTCCTTTGGCGCGGAAACCGGTTCCTGCGGGGATAAGATTACCTATGATTACATTTTCTTTGAGCCCGCGAATAGGGTCTACTCCGCCTTTTACCGCGTTAGCAATGAGTACGCGTGTTGTATTTTGAAATGAAGCCGCGCTAAGCCAACTCTTAGCGGAGAGAGAAACTTCAGAGATACCAAGTACGAGAATTTCAGCTTTGGCCTCTACTTTTCCTTCCGCCTTCATTCGCTCGTTCTCAAGGGCAAATTCAACATATTCAACCATCTCGCTGGAAGTGAAACGGGTGTCCCCCGCGATTTTAATTTTTCTGCGGGAGAACATTTGGCGAACTATTACTTCAATATGCTTACGCGAAATGGAGGCGCCGTTTAATTCGTAAACGCGATTAACTTCTTTAATAATATACTCTTCAGCCGCCTCTTTTCCACCATACTTGAAAACTTCGCCGATTTCAGCAGAACCATCAGTGAGCAGTTGCCCCCTTTTTACCTTATCGCCGACTTTTACAAGTGGCGCTCTGCGAAAAGTGGCCATGTATTCAATTTCTTTTTCTTTCTTTTTTCCAACACCTTCATCTTCAAGTACTTTGATTATTTTTTCTTTTCCGTCATCGGTGATTTCAGTTATTAATCCGGCTCCATAACAAACTATCGCGGGATTTTTCGGCGTTCTTCGTTCAAAAATTTCTTCAACGCGCGGAAGTCCCATAGTAATGTCTATACCTGCAATACCACCGGAATGGAAAGTACGCATCGTAAGCTGGGTACCGGGCTCACCGATGGCTTGGGCGGCAATAATACCAACCGCCTCCCCCTTTTCGACTAATTTATTGCGTCCGAGATCCAGACCGTAGCAATAACTGCACATACCGTAAATAGTTTTGCAGGTAAGAGGCGAACGCACGACAACAAAAGCGGCGCCGGCAGTTTCAATTTTAACTGCGTCTTCTTTGGTAATAAGATGTCCGCGTTTATATATTATTTCTCCATCCCTCCCCACAACTTCCTCCGCCAGCATTCTGCCACGGATATTTTTAGAAATCGGCACCGGAATACCAGAAGCGTCTTCTTCGCGCACGATTATTCCTTCCTTGGTTCCACAATCTTCTTCTGTAATAACCGCATCCTGCGCCACATCGACGAGACGACGTGTAAGATATCCGGCTTTGGCAGTATTAAGAGCGGTATCAGCCATACCCTTACGAGCACCGTGCGTGGTAATAAAATATTCAATAGGTGAAAGGCCTTCTTTGTATGAAGGAATTATCGGAAATTCCATAGTACGCCCGGCGGTGTTGATAATAAGCCCTTTCATACCGGACATTTGAGCAACTTGGGTAAGCGAACCGCGAGCACCAGAATTAATCATGTCATAGACCGAACCATTTTTACTGAGTGTTTCGGGAATAATTTTTTCGATTTCGTTTTTTGCCCCCTGCCAGATTTCGATTGTTTTTCGATAACGCTCTTCTTCAGAAAGAAGCCCTTCGCTCCATTGCTCGAACACCATCTCCGTATCTTTCCGTCCACGCGCGACGATTCCCGGTTTTTTATCACTCACTTTCACATCATCAATTCCCCAAGTGATTCCTGAAGCGGTGATGTATTTGTAGCCGAAGTCTTTTATCTTATCGAGAATTTTCGGAGTTTCGTCTATCCCGTAATGCGTTATCAAGTCTTCGATTAGGTTGGCGAGTTTTTTAACATTCATTTCCTCATTAATGAACATAAGGTCATCCGGAAGAATGGAATTAAAAAGAAGACGCCCGACCGATGTTTCAAAAATCTGACTTTTAAATTTTTTGTATTTTTCTTTGTCTGTAGCCATCACTTTTATTTTGGCGCGAAATCCCACCGCGCCGAATTCATACGCGGTAATGGCGCTGTTGGGATTGGAAAAAATCTTGCCCTCGCCGGTTTCTCCTTCAACTATTTTTGTCATCCAATAACAACCAAGAACGATGTCGAGTTTAGGGTTTACAATCGGTTCGCCGTTGCCCGGTTTCAAGAGATTTTTATTGGCTGCCATAAGTTCGCGGGCCTCTTTTTGGGCAAAATCCGAGAGCGGAACATGAACGGCCATTTGATCACCGTCGAAATCGGCGTTAAAAGCTGCGCAGACGAGCGGGTGAATCTGAATGGCGTTGCCTTCAATAAGTATCGGCCTAAACGCCTGGATACCCAAACGGTGAAGTGTCGGGGCTCGGTTTAAAAGCACGTATTTGTCTTTAATAACGTCCTCAAGAATAGCCCATACTTCCGGAATTCCCTCATCTATTAATTTACCGGCGCCACGGATGTTGTAGGCCAGTTCTTGTTCCAAAATTTTTGAAATGATAAACGGCCTGAAAAGTTCAAGCGCCATGTGTTTCGGCAATCCGCATTGCGATAATTTAAGTGTTGGGCCGACTACGATTACCGAACGGCCGGAATAATCTACTCGTTTGCCGAGAAGGTTTTGGCGGAAGAGACCTTGTTTGCCCTTCAAATTATCGGAAAGTGATTTTAATTGTCGCTTCTGAGCTTGACTCATGGCTACCGATTCGGACTGGCGTCTGATTGAATTATCAATAAGCGAATCAACGGCTTCTTGAAGAATTCTTTTTTCATTTCTTAAAATAACTTCCGGTGCTCCGATTTCGAGCAACTTTTTTAGGCGATTATTGCGGTTTATCACTCGGCGGTACAAATCATTGACATCCGAAGTGGCATGACGACCGCCTTCAAGGGCCACCATAGGACGAAGCCCCGGTGGAATTACTGGAATCGCCTGAAGAAACATCCATTCCGGCCGAATTTTCGAGCCAATCATTGCCTTAACAAGATAAAGACGCTTTTCAAGTTTCTCTCTTTCGAGTGATTTTGCTTTTTCAAGCGAGACTATAAGTTGGTCTTTTAATTTAAGAAGGTCAATCGATCTAAAAATATTGTAAATTGCTTCCGCTCCGATTTCCGCCTCAAATGAGAGTGGGTATTTGAGAGAAAAACGGTGGTATGTGATTTCATCAATCACTTTTCCTTCATGTAAATCAGCAATTTCGTGTTTGGTATTAAGAAGGAGCTCTTTTAATTTTTCTTTACCCTTCTCGTCCTGCGTATTTTTTATCTTTGATTTGTATTCGGCTTCCAGATTTTTTATGACTTTATTTTTTTCGTCATTGTTTACTTTAGTAATAATGTAACCGGCAAAATAAATTACTTTTTCAAGCTCTGATATCGGCGTATCAAGGATAAGGCCGATGCGCGAAGGCACTCCGCGGAGAAACCAAATGTGAGCAACAGGCGAAGCGAGTTCAATGTGTCCCATGCGGTCGCGACGAACAATGGAGCGTGTAACTTCCACTCCGCATTTTTCGCAAATAATATCTTTGTAACGGATACGGCGGTATTTTCCGCAATAACATTCAAAATCCTTCTCCGGACCGAAAATCCTTTCGTCGAAAAGACCGCCTCGTTCGGAACGGCCGGTTCGGTAATTAATCGTCTCCGGCTTAGTTACTTCGCCATACGACCACTCGCGAATACGGTCCGGCGATGCAAGGCGGATTGCGATCTCATTAAAATCATGTGTGTCGATTGTTTTCATATATTTTCTTAACGAGTAAAACGAGTTTTAGAAAATAATAACCCCGCCCTAAATTTACCGCTATATTTACCGGGCGCCACGCGGGCGAATAACCCGACCCTATTCGGGTCAGTGGCGCCAACCATATATTCATTTATTTTTTTGTTTAATATTATTTCCACAGTATTTAGTAAATTTAGGGCTGGGGTAAATTAAATTATAATCGCTTCGCTCATTAATTTATTTTACTTTTTCAACTTATTTGACTTGCGAAGCTCAACATCAAGTGCAAGACCACGAAGCGTATTTAGCATAACTGAAAACGATGCGGGAACATTCGGGGTTTGTATTTCCTCGCCTTTAATTATTGAATCGAATGTCTGCGACCGACCCTGTATATCGTCAGACTTGATGGTGAGCATTTCGCGAAGCGTGTGAGACGCGCCATAACCTTCAAGAGCCCATACTTCCATTTCTCCAAAACGCTGTCCTCCGCCTTGAGCTTTTCCACCGAGCGGTTGCTGTGTAATAAGCGAATACGGCCCTATTGAACGCATGTGAATCTTGTCTTCCACCATGTGATGAAGCTTCATTATGTACATATAACCAATAGCAATATTCTGACCAAAAGCGTCCCCGGTGAGCCCGTCAAAAAGTTTAACCTTTCCGTCTTCAGGGAATCCAGCTTTTACTAATTCTTCTTTTATTTCAGTATCCGATGCTCCCAAAAAAGGAGGCACTATCGCTTGATAGTTAAGGGTGTGAGCGGCAAGCCCTAAATGCATTTCAAGAATCTGTCCCAAATTCATGCGCGACGGAACACCGAGAGGAGTCAAAATCACATCAACCGGGGTTCCATTAGCCATATACGGCATATCTTCTTCCGGAAGTATCATTGATATAACGCCTTTGTTGCCGTGACGACCGGCCAATTTATCACCGATTGAAATATTCCTAAGTTGCGCAACTTCGATATGAATGCGCTTGATAATACCTGAATCAAGCGAATCGCCGCGATCGCGCGAGAAAACCCTTACGCCGATAATGCGTCCGCGTTTGCCGTGTTCCATCCGTAGTGATGTGTCTTTTACATCACGCGCTTTCTCGCCGAAAATTGAGCGGAGTAACCGTTCTTCGGGGGTAAGTTCGCTCTCGCCCTTGGGTGTAATTTTGCCGACTAAAATATCGTTTGGGCGAACTTCAGCGCCGATACGCACAACGCCGTCTTGATCCAAATTTTTTAATTTAGCTTCACCGACGTTCGGAATATCGCAGGTGGTAATCTCCGGACCAAGCTTGGTGTCGCGAACATTAACAATAAATTCTTCAATATGGATTGAAGTGAATTTTGAATTTTTTACCAATCGTTCTGAAAGAATAATAGCGTCTTCATAATTTGCGCCGTTCCATGCCATAAAAGCGACAAGCACATTCTGCCCGAGAGCAATTTGCCCACCTTGCGACGAAGAATTGTCGGCAATAACTTGCCCGCGTTTTACCTTATCGCCGATTAAAACAATCGGTCTTTGATGCAAAATATTGAAACTGTTGGTACGGGTAAAATTAATAAGCGGATATTCGCGGTCTTTACCGTCACTCTCTTTTATTTTTATCCTCTTTGAATCGAGATAAGAAACTACGCCTTCTTTTTCAGCAAGCACGAGCCGTCCCGTATCTCGCGAAATATATTCTTCAACACCCGTTGCGACCAACGGGGCCTCCGGTAGAATGCATGGAGTGGCCTGCTTTTGCATGTTGGAACCCATCAAAGCGCGATTGGCGTCATTGTGTTCCAAGAATGGAATCATGGAAGTAGCCAGCGAAAATGCCTGGTTTGTCGCGACATCAATAAAGTCAACTTCCTTTTTGTTAATTAACCCCGGTTTGGTGGCAACGCGGGCTTCTACTTTTTCCTCAAGAATATTTCCCTTGTCGTCGTAGGGAGTGCCGGAATGGGCGATGTTCGCCTTTTCTTCTTCTAGCGCGTTTAAATAAACTACTTCGCCGGTAATTTTACCTCCTTTCACTCGCACATACGGTGTTTCAATCACGCCAAAATCATTCACCCGAGCATAAACGGAAAGATGCAGAATGAGACCGATGTTTTGGCCTTCCGGCGTGTGTATAGGACAAACACGGCCGTAGTGAGAAGTGTGCACGTCGCGGACTTCAAAACCGGCGCGCTCGCGAGTAAGCCCCCCGGGACCTAAGGCGCTAAGCGTTCGCAAGTGTTCAATTTCGGAAAGCATATTCTCCTGGCTCATAAATTGCGAGAGCTGGTTGGTGGTGAAAAATTCCTTAATACGGGCTTGGAGCGGACGTTGGTTTACAATCTGAATCGGCAACATTGTTTCCACATCTACCGTTGACATGCGGTCTTGAATATTTCTTTTCATCTGCGACATTCCCATGCGGATTTTTTGCTGGAGCATTTCTCCGACATAGCGTACTCTGCGCGATCCGAGGTGGTCAATATCATCCTCAACTGCATCTGGCGTATTGTTGAGTCCAATAATATTATTTATGATAATCACCAAATCTTCTTTTGAAAGAGTCCGGCGATCCGCTTCCTTGCCTTCGGTTGGAAGAGAAAATCTTTTATTAAAACGAAAACGGCCAACCGGAGAAAGGTCATATCGCTCTTTACTGAAAATCCCATCAACGAATTCTTTGGCATTTTCCGGGGTCGCCAAATCCCCGTCACGCAGACGCTTGTATATTTCAATATAAGCGTCGCTTGCCGCCTTGGCGGGGTCTTTTTCAAGTGTAAGAGTCATTATCTTAGAGGCGGTACTGTCTTTAAAATTTTTTAAAATATCCTTATCGGTCAAAAATCCGACAACGCGAAGCAGGGATGTGACCGGAAACTTGCGTCTTCTGTCTATGCGGACATAAATAATATTGTCTGCATCCGATTCAAATTCAAGCCAAGCGCCACGGCCGGGAATCACTTTGGCCCCAAAATATTTTTTCCCTTTTAGTTCCTGTGAATTAAAAAATACCCCGAAAGAACGCGCCAGTTGTGGCACAATAACGCGCTCAACACCGTTTATAATGAAAGTGCCATGCGAAGTCATTAGCGGAAAATCAGCCATGAATATCTCCTGTTCTTTCGAGCCCTTCATGGTTTTATTAGTAAGCTTGACGCGGGCGCGAAGCGGCGCGTCGTAAGAAAGCTTGTTGCTTTTAGCAAAATATTCGTCGTGTTTTGGTTCTGAGAGCTCAAACGAAGTAAACTCTAAATCAAATTTCTTTTCCGAATAGTCCCTGATGGGAGAAAATTCCTTAAATACAGATTTCAATCCTTCTTCTACGAGCCACTTATAGGAATTAACCTGGGTCTCAACCAGGTTAGGTAATTTTACGAGGGGTTCTTTATATTTGGCGAAATACTTTTTTTGTCGTTTCATGCAAAAAAATAGCAAAGGCAAACAAGCAAATTGCCTTTATTAATAAGGTTTATAAAAAGTTTTGTTTATTGAGCAATCAGCAATTACTCAACTGAAACGATAATTTCATCCAAAACTCACTCAAATTAGCGTTATGGGTAAGTATACTTATGCTTAAAATCTTGTCAACACCGTATATATATCATCTAATTAAAACTTGCCATGCCCGCGACCACCTCCTTCCATTTTTATCAGAATTAAACGAATAAATACAAAGATACAAAATAGGACTAGAGCACCGCTAATAAAAGAAATGGTCGTTGAAAACGGTATTTCGCTTGCGTAAGCGTAGAAAAAAGCGAAAGGCGCTATTCCTATGATGGTCGCCATAATATAGAGAGAAAATTTTATTTTGGTAAAAAACCCTATGGCGTAACTCACTATATCCACAGGGAAGCTCAATCTGATAAAAATAAGGGTGAGCAGTTGATATTTAGTGCCGATAATTTTTTCTACCAGCGGAAATTCAAAAAGTCTGGGAAATTTATGATGCAATTGTTCGCCGAATTTGCGCGCTAGAAAAAAAGCTATCATAGAACCGAGCGTCCATCCTAAAATATTGAGAAATCCTGTCATGATAGGCCCCCATGTGGCGGTACCAATCGGGATAAGAAAAATATTGGTTGCTAGCGGAACTACGATCGCTAAAATTCCGAAAAAAACATAAATTGAAATAGAAAACCATCCTCCGGCAGATACGAAAGAAGAAACAGCTTCTTTGTTTTCCTGAACAACGAAAGCTACTAGAACAAAAAGAATTATAGCAATGATTGTTCCTACTATAATTGTTTCATATGCAGATTTTCTTTTCACGGTTTAGGGAATTTATTTTATTTGGTTCTTTTCGTTTTCCATTTTTCAATATTAGCCATATGCCCTGAAAGAAGAATTTTGGGTACTTTATACTTTTTACCTTTATAACTTA
>CAYIKU010000016.1:0-14937 GCA_964364185.1 uncultured Candidatus Saccharibacteria bacterium | reverse complement strand
GCAAAAATATCCACTGTGTCCATTTGTAATATTCTGGGTCAGTGGTATTGATTTCGCGCGACCAGTCGAAAGAAAGTCCAAGTGATTTTAATTGTCGTCTGAAAATATCGGTATTTTTTTTAGTAACGATTTGGGGTGTTGTTTTTGTCTTAATGGCATAATTTTCGGTCGGTAAACCGAAAGCGTCCCAACCAATAGGAAAAAGCACATTGTATCCCTCTCTCCGGCGCTTGCGCGCCACAATATCCATGGCGGTATACCCCCTAATATGACCATTATGAAGCCCGTCACCCGACGGGTATGGAAATTCCACTAAGCAATAATATTTCGGTTTTTTGCTACTGTTTTCTGCGCGATTTACGCCTTCTTTCTCCCACTTTTCCTGCCATTTTTTTTCTATTTCATTATGATTATATTTTTCCATAGTAAAACAGTGCCGTGTCGCGGATATAAATTTATTAGTAAGTTGGAGTTGGTTTATAACCCGATGACGCTTCTTTTAATTTGTATAATTCTGGGTCTATTGTTCTCTCAAAACAAAACTCGCCTTGCTTGTAACTCCAATTGTCGTTTTTGGCCATTTCTGCAGGATAAGATTTTCTTGTTTGAAGGTCGGTTGAATCAAAATTAAAATTGGTACAAAGTTCAAATGAAAGATTCCCTTTTGTTTTATATGTATATGATTCTTTCGTTTCGGGATTTATGGGCAAAACATAGCCGGAAAGGGGGTCTTTTAAATCATCAAGATTATCAGGAAATGATTCTTTGGATTGATAATAATAAATTATCTGGCCCTGAATAGACTGTAAATCGTTTAATTTTTGTCCGTCATATTTAAGCAACCTTTGTTTTTGTGGCGAACCTAAAACGGAAAAACCGGCAACTATTGAAGCGGTAGTAATGATAAGGGCAATTGAAATCCAGGTTTTTCTTTGTCCGCTCGATATTTTGTCCCTAAGGTCTTGGGTGTAATAAAGAAATATAACCAATGCAATCACAAAAAGAGACAAGGTTTTAGAAATAAATCCAGCGGTAAAATCACTGCCGTCAAGAAAAAGATAAATCACAAATATAAAATCTCCGATAATAACGCCGCTGGTTACGAAAATCGTAAGAAATGTCAGCCATTTTCTAATTCCTAGTTGTTTTTTTGACATATCGGCATCATAACTTCTGTACATAAGCCACGAAAGAAGTATGAACACAGGGAAAAGCACTGTAAGCGCCGCGACCGGAAAACTGATTGACGGCGTAAAATAACTATAAGAACCGACTGGAGGATAAGCCACATTTATTACCGTAAAAAGAAGATTTAAAAGAAATCCGACAAACACATAAAGCACGACGACTACTCCAAGGTGGAGAAAAAAATCTCCGGCTGTCATTTTTGGTTTTTGTAAATTATTTTCCATATTATATTTTATTAATTAGTATGATACGATACATGTAATATAATACCTTAGATTCTCGTGCAAATGCAAAACGGAAAACTAAATGATACTCCCAAAAAACCAAGCGCTTTGGGGCGTTTTTCTATCGGCGCTACACGCTGGATCGGCTCTGTCCCGTCGCTTGTCATCCATACAATTCTTTTTGCTGGCGCTTTTGTCTTAGTATATTTAGGTGTTGATTTCGATCGGGTGCTTCTTGCTCTAACAACAATAGTATCACTTGAAGCAATATATCTTGCCATTTTTATACAAATGACCATCAATCGCACCACCGCCCAATTGGAAGAAGTTGAAGAAGATATTGAAGAAATTTCCGAAGATATTGAGGAAATTCAGGAAGACGTTGAAGATATTCAAGAAGATGTGGAAGAAGTAATTTCGGAAGAAGGCGGTGAAGACGACGAAAACGCTAAATTGGAAAAAATAGAAAAATCGCTTTTAGCAATTGCCGCAGAAATTGATAATTTAAAGAAAAACACAAATACGATTAAATTATAAATAAAAAAGGCGCTCGTTGATAGAGCACCCTGCGTAAATCTGGGAATTTCCCCCAGAAGAACAAGAGATTATTGATCACCTCCTTTAGTGGACATTTATAAATGTTTCTGGGATAATACCCGAATCTACTGTGGATGATTTGTGGAGAAAAGATTTTTTCCAACAGTCTCTGCTACCACTATCCCCGTTTTCCTTGCTTGGGGGTTCATTGTGCCAAAAACGCATAACTCCGAGGGTGTCTCTTTTTTTTGAATATTCTTCTTGTCCAGGATAAATTGGGCTACTGCAATAATCACACTGCATATCCACCTCCTTTATTTTATGGAGTATTACCAAAAACAATTTTATTTACGCCTGAATTAACACCAAATTTAATGATTATGTAACCATCATTATTTTTTCTTTTTAATGCAACCCAAGCTACTGAAGGATCTCGATGATCTGGATGATATAAACAAGGATATAATACTCCTTTAATTAAACAAGTACGATTTTCGACCTTGTTTTCTACTATACTTTTATTGTCAAAAAAATCTCCGCCAAATACTCCGAAGGAAAATAAACACAACACTATTAGAAAAGTCGTTTTCATAAAACACCCCCTTCTTTGAAAGAGCAGTTCAATTATAATTATACCAGTTTACAAACAAATCAATATCCACAGTGGTTATGCACAAGAATTCGAAATCTTTTATACCTTAAACTCAATCACCCCGATACCACAGCGCTACGCGCTGGCTACGGGGCAGGTATCCCCTTTATATTTTGAATTCAACCACATCTTTTTTTCATTCTGATGTTCTTGAGAACATTAGAATGAAAATGCTTAAATCTTGAATTCTATTACATCCCCATCCTTTACCACATACTTTTTCCCTTCCGTTCTGACTAGCCCTTTTGTTCTCGCTTCGGCGTATGAACCGGCATTAAGTAAATCTTTCCAAAACACAACTTCGGCACGTATAAATTTCTCTTTAAAATCATTGTGAATTGCCGTTCCTGCTTCGGGTGCAGTAACCCCCTTTTTAATCGTCCAGCCACGGGTTTCGTCTTCACCGGTTGTAAAAAATGTCTGCAATCCCAAAAGCGAATAACTGCCGACAATTAAATTGCTTATCCCGTCATCTTTTCCCCCTAATTCTTTGCGAAATGTTTCTTTTTCAGCTCCCTCAAAATCTTTTAATTCATCCTCAATTTTTGCGTCAATAACAATATATTGCGCATTATTTTCTTTTAAATATGCCAGTAGTTCTTGATAGCGCGCAGTATCGGTTTCATCTAAATTTTTTCCGCCTGCCTGTGCCGATTCCGGCGGGGCAGGCGGGTCGGCTTTTTTGTTCAGTCCGTATAAAAACGGCTTCATGGTCAAAAGATTCAACTGTTTGATGATTTTATATTCCTCTTCGTCTAATGGAACCATTCGCGCGAATAAGCCGTTTTCAAGGACGGCAATAACTTTTTTTAAAAGTGCTTCCTCTTTAAGCGAATTTTTGTCTCCGCGTTTTATTTCTTTGCTAAGATTTTGGAGTCGTTTGGTTGTGGTTTCAAAGTCCGCAAGTATAAGTTCAAGATTAATGACAGAAATATCATGAATCGGATCAATTTTACCGTGCACATGGATAATTTTGTCGTCTTCAAAAATTCGGACAACCTGAAGAATGGCATCTGTTTCCCTTATGTGCGCCAAGAACTGATTTCCCAACCCTTCCCCTTTTGAGGCGCCGGCCACTAGGCCCGCGATATCCACAAATTCAACCACGGCGGGAATAGTTTTTTTAGAATTAGAAAATTGAGAAAGAAGGGCAAGTCGTTCGTCTGGAACAGGAACAATTCCTATTGCGGGATCGATGGTACAAAAAGGATAATTATCTGCCGGAACAGATTTTTTAGTCAGCGCGTTAAAAAGGGTTGATTTGCCGACATTCGGTAAGCCGACGATTCCGATAGATAATGACATGAAAGAAACTTACCATAAAAAACTGACTATTTACAACACTTGATTTTATTATGCTTCTTGGTAAGATTTGAAAAGAAAATTTTGTTCATATTAACGTTAAATCAAAACAGGAGAAAGATAATGCGCTTTAGCTTCAAACGTTCATCTGTTTTAGGGAGAATTATTCGTCTTCCTAAGGGGTACTACCAAATCAAAATGTTATCGTTCAGTCATCCCATAAAGATACAGGTAAACAACATACGCCTTACATTGACTAAACATCTTCACGGTATGAGTTGTGTTGTTGTTGATCCTGGTCCAAAGGGAATAAGAACAAAAGAGGTTGTTATTGCCGTCGGTAGTAATAATCGGTTAAGACAACTAAGGTCTAATCTGTAAAAACATCAATCAAAAACCGCTGGTTTCATCCAGCGGTTTTTGATTTAAATTAATTATAGAATTACAAAATATTTTTATCAGCAAGAATGACGGCCCATGTCTTTCACCTTAAAAAGCCAGCGAAGTCTTTTTTCGCTAGACATTGATTTAATTGGACCAATTTTTGTAATTTTCGTTTTGATTCCGGAAAATCCTAAAATAGCGCTTTTGATTTCATTTGAATTGTCGCCAAAAAGAATTCTTGAAACTATCGGCACCGAATCCATGGTAATAAAAACACGGCTGGTGCGTCCTAGAAGCAGTTTATCCCACCACATATCGGTTTTATGAAAACGAAAAGCAAATCCGGGAATAAAAAAGCGGTCAAAAAGTCCTTTCATTATCGCGGGCATTGTCCCCCACCAGTTCGGATAAAAAATAGCAATGTGATCCGCGAAGCGGAAATCATCTTGAAGTCTTTTTAAATCCGGTTCAAGTTCTTGAATAGCCTTATACCCTTTGTGTAAAATCGGGTCAAATTTAAGTTCGCAAATATTAACCCTTCTTATGTTGTGCCCCGCAGAACGCGCGCCTTCCTCATAAGCATCAGCTAGAGCCCCGCACATCGTTTCGCAATCGGAATGTCCCAAAAAAACTAAAACTTTTTTCTTTTCCATAAGTTGATTGATTGTAACAAATTAATGAATTTTGTCAGCGTTAATCATTCTTCTATCGTGTAAATATTTATCGGTTCTACGCGCCCTTTCACATGAACAGCTCCGAGAGAAATAAATTTATTTTTTCCCGTAATTTCTTTCTTGGTCGTCTCGCCTACGATAAGATGGGTTTTATGTTCTTTGTTCAAACCCTCAAGCCGAGAAGCCACATTCACGGTATCGCCCATCGCCGTGTAATCAAACCGCTGGTTTGACCCGATATTTCCGACTACAGCTTTTCCCGTGTAAAGACCGATTCCTATGTCAATTTTTATTCCTTCCTCTTTGTATAATTCTTCGTTAAATTCCTTCAGGCGCTCCAACATTCCAAGCGATGCCTTAAACGCGTTGTCGACCTGATACACATCGTCAAGCGGTGCTCCCCAAAATGCCATAACAGCATCGCCGATATATTTATCAAGCACTCCGCCATATTTCAACACTTCACCGGTCATCAGGGTGAAATATTTATTTAAAATTCTTACAAGTTCTTGTGGCGTTACTTTTTCAGAAAGCGTAGTGAATCCGCGAATGTCTGAAAAAAGAACAGTAATAATTTTTTCCTCTCCGCCTAACTTCACTCCATTTGGGTCAGCTAATATTTTTTCAAGCACCGCCCCGGAAACATATTTTGAAAACACATTTTTAAGCTGACGTTTTTCCCTTTCCCCCACCAGATAACGATAAGAAAACACCGAAAGGGCGGAAAGTATCCATGCCAGATTTATGTGGATAAGATTAACCGCCACTCCCCGCTCATACCAAATAATTATAGCAATGTTATATAAAATTCCGAGCCCGATACTTATAATAAGCGGTCGCCAGGGGCTTTTTATGACTGAAAAAAGAACAGCCGGTATAAGCGCCACTAAAAATATCAGAAATATAGATGGTATTGTGCCGAGAGGCGAAATTTTATAGTCCAAAATAAACATATTTAAAATGTTCGCCTGAATTTCCACTCCGGGCATAAGCGTACCGCGCGAAAACGGCGTTAATTTTTCGTCGTGAAGATCGGGCGAAGTAACGCCAATAAGCACCAGTTTGTCTTTAAGCAAGTCGCGAACTTCTTTCCCCTCCAGTAAACGATAAAAAGGAATTCTTTTTATATTTCCCGTCGGCTGGGAATAAACAATGCGAGTTACACCCTCTGGCGATTTTAGAACACCCGCCTCTTGGGCTAAGCGAAAAGAAAAAGCGGAAAGCGTTTCCTCTTCTATTTTTATAAATCCGGGAATGTTTCGCACTACGCCGTCTTGGTCAATAATAAGATTGACATGCCCAGGCATCACACGGGTATTTTGAAAAAATTGCGGAAGGGGGTGGGTGGTATCCGTGGCGGCAAATATTTCTCCCTCGCGGAAGAGTTCTGCCTCTACCGGCAATACGAGCGGATATGAGATATTTTTTAGTGCTTCCGCAAGCGCCTCGTCGTCCAGAGCGCCCAGACGCGAAGGATCGGCAAGCAATACATCAAAACCAACTGCCTTTGGCGCCGATTGATTAAGCGCTTTAAACGCCTTGGCAAACACCTCGCGCGGCCAAGGCCACTGGCCGATACGGGAAAGAGATTCGTTATCAATCGCCAAAATGACGATGCGGTTGTCAACTTTTTTGGGACCGACTAAAAGATCCTCAAAAAAATGCTCGCTACCGAAAAATATTCCCTGAGAAAAAGACAAAGACACGAGGAGCGCGACGAGACTTCCAAGTATCCCGTATGGTAAAAATTTCTTCATTTGTTAATTTAAACGACCGTGTTCATCAACTTGGAGGTGAAACCTCCAAGTTGATTACCCTACCGGGGTAGTTTCATCCACATTTGGCACTACAATAATATCTACTACTCCAGAAGTAAGGAGTAAATCACCTTCCTGATATACCGCCTGTATGCTTCCTTTTATTTCGGGCAGTTCGGAATTTTCGTCGCGAATTTTGGCTGTGAAAATACCCTTATCAATACTGCCTATATTTCCGTTTATTTTCCATATCACCAGAAGAGCGACGTCTTTACGGCTTCCATCAGAAAAAATTAAAATTGTTTTAATTGTAATTTTTTGAGCGTCTTTTACTGTTTGCCCAGTTGTAATACCCGCGATTTCAATTTTTACTGGCTTGCTCGTAGGAGTAATTGTAGTATCTGTCGGTTTTATAATCGTACCGGTTCCACCGCTTTCCATAACACTTGTTTCATTTGTAGTATTGGTAGTTTCTGTTTGAATCAATCCTTCTTCTTTTAATTCTTGGATGTTAATCTTTAATCGTTCTTTAAATTCCTTAATCCCCTCTTTTCTGATTTCCTTATTTATTTCTTCATCGGTGGATTTTTCCAGTTTAAGAGTTTTAATTTTTTCTTTTAGGTCTTCTGTTTCTTTCCGTAATACATTTCTGGTTTCTTTGTCATTCAAACCTTCTTTTTTAATTATTTCTATTTTCTGATTGATATCCCTGTCGGCAATTTCATTTCTGGAATTCCAGTCAAGCACATCGCGCGGGGCGGTTGCTATGGCAAGCGGTTGGGACATAGTTTCCGGTTTTAATAAAATAGCGTCAATGTCTTCATCTTTAATTTCTATGAATTTTCCGGCGATGATTTCTCTTTCTGTTTTTTCCACGACTTTTTGAGTCTTGGGGTCAATGGGACTGACTTTGATTTTATTTTCACTACCTACGATTCTTGACCTTCCGTTTCTATACCCAACCCCGAAAGAAGTTCCCCTCACTGTTGCCACCGCGTTTGAAGTTTTAACTTCCCAGCGCGATTCGGGCGTCACGAGCGCCACTACTTTTGACCAAACGCGTCCAGCAATTAAAGTCGTCTCCACTATCAAACCCTCGTCTTTGGAATTAAACTGCGCACTATTAATAACTAGTTTTGAATCTTCTTCAATACGCAAAACAGACCCTTCGGGAAGGTGTATCACGGCTCTGCCTTTAATATCTGTTATTACGATTTCTCCCGGGATGACTTCATCTCCGCTATGTATCACACGGGAAACTCCGTCTTTGTTTACAGACGATACATTGGAAGAAATTACCTCCACCCAAAGTGGCGCGGTATTGGTTTCGGAAATTAGTCCGTTTTCGGCGGGCGAATTTTTCAAAAAATAATATCCCCCGCCGATAATAATTATTAATCCTAATATAACAAGTCCTGTTTTTTGCAGTGTGTTCATTCCAATATAAATTTTGGATTATTATATAATTTTATAATCAGTTCTTATCTAAAACAATATGCCTGGCAACCAGCAAAATATATATTTCCATGAGCACTCGCTGACGTTAGTGTCCATGTAGCATCACTATTTCTTGTTATATTACAATTTGCTGATGATTCAATATATACATATTTTAAAATGCAAAATTTAAATTGCCCAGTAACAACTGTTTTTACTGCCCCAGTCCTGTCATTAGTAAAATCATATACTGTCGGTGCTGTATTATACCAATCTATCTCCAATTTTTTCCATTGTGATGCATTGCAAACCATCAGCATTCCAGTTCCCACGCTCCCTGATTGTTTAGCTATGAGACCAGGTGTGGAACAAGGGTCGTTTTCGTTCACTTGATCAATTACCTTAACCTTACCCGAAGAAAGGACTCCTGTAATGGCTGCTACATCTGCTTGAAAAGCATCTACTGACAACCCTCCATCTTTCACTTGGCTTACAGTGCCTGTATTTATCGGCGCATCTGTATTATCGTTTGGCGGTGTTCCTATCGGTCCCGTCCAAGCGTAAACATAAGAAACGCCAACTGAAAGAATGAGGGCTAAAGCGAGAGTTTTTAATGATTGAAATAATTCGTTTTTAAAATTTGGCATATTTTTCATTTTGTTGTTTTATTAATAAAATGACTATCTAAAAACTTTTTCTTCCGGTTTTTTAACGTAAATAACTAATTCATCGTAATGATTCCATTATATCACAATTAAAACCAACCAAAATCCACCGCTTAATAGAAATGTGGATATAAAAATGTGAGTAGTGGATAGTTACCAACCCCATATCTGGACATCGGATGTCCAGATATGGGGGATTTATAAAAATAGCCCAAAAATAGAAATGTTTTGTTAAAATAGTATATAGTAATATTTATGACTTCTCTATTGCGAAAATTATTGGCCTTCTTTATTCTGATACTTGCTGTGGGTTTTCTTTGGGAAGGACTTCATAATATATTAAATGAGAGAGATGTACCTGAAATTCTTTCCACAAATATTGATGTTGTTAATAAAAACATAGTAGATACACCTACGCCGGAATATGACAAGGAATCGCCCCTGATTTCTTCTTTGGAAAAAATATACATAGGGATAACAGATTTAGTTTCCAGTTTGCCGAGTATCGCAAATCCTTCAGTAACCTATTTGAAAATTACCCAGGGAATGCGCAAGGAAGAAATTGCGGGCATTCTCGAAAATAAATTTTCGTGGGATAAAAATGAAGTGGAAAAATTTCTTGCCACGGAACGCCCTGAAAAATCAATATCGGGAGAAGGATATTTTTATCCGGGAGTATATCTTTTTAAAAAAAGAAGTGATGCGGAACTTGCTGGAAAATTAATGACGAACAGGTTCAAGCAAGAAGTGCTCTCGCGCTACGCTTCAAGCACCAGACAAGTTATCAGCTTGGACACCGCGCTTAAAATCGCTTCCATTATCGAACGGGAGGCGGGAGGCAAGTATGATATGCGCATTATTTCAGGTATTATCTGGAATCGCATTTTCAAAGACATGTCGCTCGATATGGATTCAACTCTCCAATACGCCAAGGGAAATGAAAAAATCGGCTGGTGGCCGAAAATAGAACCAAAAGATAAATACATTGAATCGCCCTACAATACATATGCCAACGAGGGGCTCCCTCCTTCTGCAATTTCAAATCCAAGTCTTGCGTCAATAGAAGCGGCGCTTAATCCTAAAAAAACAGATTGTCTTTTCTTTCTTCACGACAAGCAGGGCGGATTTCATTGTACACAGACATACAAAGAGCATGTTAAAAATATAAACCGTTTTTACGCCAAAAAATAAAAGGTATTAAACCGTAGGGCAAGCCCTGCACATATTTGGAACTCGCTTCGCTCGTCGGAATAAAGCGGTTGTTTATTTTTCATTTCAAAAAGAAAGTTTTTGCCCTTTGCTCAAAATCTGCCGGTAACTCTCCGTGACGACCAACTTCCGGGAAATAGAATTCGGCGCGTTTATTATTTTGCAAGGCATCTTTCAAAATTTCGGCGTGGTGGAACGGTATTTGTTCGTCTGGTTTAGTGTGGATTATAAGGATTGGCGTTGAAAGATTTTGTGCTGCCACTTTCGGCGAAAGGGTTGTGTCAATGTCCCATAATAATTTCGCCCATAATTTCATGAGAGGGACAAGAATTTCGCGAATCACCGGAAGGCGGGCATATGCATCTTTGCCAAGAAGTGTTAGGTCGGCAAATGACGCATATGAAACCACGGCGGTAATTCGAGAATCCTGCTCGGTTTGTATAATTGCCGTTGCGCCGCCGAACGAAAATCCAAGGACGCCGACTTTTTTGAATCCGCGCGATTCAAAAAAATCAATCGCGGTCTCTAAGTCGAGACGTTCTTTGGTCCCAAGAGTTGTAAATGAGCCGCCAGACTTTCCGAAATAGCGAAAGTCAATCAGAAGAATGTTGAAATCCGGATGGAGGGTATTGGCAATGGAAAGCATATCGCCTTTTTCTGCGGGGTAACCATGAAGAATGATAAGCGCTCTCTTTTGAGAAATCGGGGTAGGAATAAACCATCCAGCAATTGATACACCGTCCTTTGTTGTAAGAACGACATCCTCAAAAGGAAGGTTGTAATTTTTCGGAGTAAGTCTGCTTTCAATACGCGTCGGATGCGTTACTAACCATGTGCTCCAAAGACTTATGCCGATGAAGCTGGCAACAAAAATAGAAAAGTATAGGATCATTCTTTTATTTTTAGTATTCATAGCCGTTAATGCGTTCGGTTTTTCTTATTTTTTGTTTTTTGGCTTCCAGCACGCGGATTTCTTTTTCGTCAAAACCCAGATGATGGCCGACTTCGTGCCATACTACCCCATAGACCAATTTTTTCAATTTCTTTTCATCGTGGCCAGCTAATTTTTCTATCGGTTGCTGAAAGATAGTAATTTTATCCGGCAGGACGCCGAAATAATTTGCTCCTCGTTTTGTTTTTGGAACGCCTTCATAGAGGCCGAGTAACACTTCATTCATTTTAATGCTAATCTCCTTGGTTTTCTTGTGGCGCGCCTCTCTCTCCACAATAAACGCGACATTATCCATTGCTTTTCTTCCGTATTCCGGTAATGCCGAGATGGCTTCGCGGATTAATCGTTCAAAATCGTTTTTCTTCATGTTGGTATTGATGCTTTCCTCCGATAAAAGAATTTTCTTATTTCCTCGGCAAGAACGACTGATGCAGCGATTGGAATAATAGCGAACCATTCCGAAGGCGAGAGTGGCGTAGTGTGTAAAACTTTCTGCAAAAACGGTGTATAGATCGCAGCAAGTTGCAAAAATATAACTATCGCAGTAGCGCCAACTAGAAATTTATTAGAAAACGGATTCATTTGAAAAATAGATTTACTCTCGGATCTGCAGTTCCATGCATTGAACCATTGGAAGACGGCCATGGTCGTGAGAGCAATGGTCCATCCTTTCGCGAGGTCTGTTTCAAAATATCTACTAAAAAGATAGAGTGTTCCAAACCCCATTATTGGAGCCATCATCAGCATCCGTCGCGTCATAAAACCGTCTACAATCCATTTTTGGGGTTTTTCGAATTTGTCCTGAAGAAGACCTTGTTCTTTTGGTTCCATGGCAAGAGCGGCAGTCAGAAATCCGTCAGTAACAAAATTAAGCCAGATAATCTGGGACGGCAAAAGTGGAATCGGCCAACGTAAAAAAAGCGCACCTGTAATATTAATAACCTCTCCCATGCTGGTAGAGAAAAGAAAAGTTAAAACTTTCTTAATTGTCTTGTAAATACTCCGTCCTTCTTCCACGGCTGACACAATGCTTCCAAAATTATCATCAAGAAGCACAATATCAGAAGCTTCTTTTGCCACCTCAGTGCCGATTTTCCCCATTGCCACACCGAGATCAGCGGCAACAAGCGAGGGAGCATCGTTTACGCCGTCTCCGGTCATGGCGATAATTTCCCCGCGCTTTTTATATGCCTTTATAATTCTCAATTTGTGTTCGGGTGTTACTCGCGCAAATACTGATGTTCGGGCCAGCTTTTCAGAAAGCTCAGTGTCGGAAAAAGTATCAATGTCAAGTCCTTCAAGAATTGTATCGCCGTCTTGATAAATACCGGCTTCTTTTGCTATTGCTTGCGCCGTAATTTTGTGATCTCCCGTGATCATAACAACGCGGATTCCCGCAAACACCGCTTTCTGCATCGCATCCGTTACTTCCGGTCGAAGCGCGTCTTTCATGCCGAAAAATCCTACAAAAGTAAGTGATTTTATTTCTTCGGGTTTAAGAATTTCCGGCACATCGCGGGTTTCAGCTAAAGCGATAACCCGTAACCCATCACGCGACATAGAAAGAAAAACAGATTCCAATTTTTGCTTTTCCTCTTTTAATAATGGGTAACTTTTGCCACCACGCCATAATTTTTGTGAAAGACCGAGAATTACCTCCGGTGCGCCGACAACCGTTAAGAACTTCTGATTGCCAAGCCGGTGAACCGTTGCGTGATATTTGAGTTTGTAATCAAAGGAAATTTCACCAATAGGCAACGATTCTCGCTCTAAATCATCTTTGTGAAAACCGAGTTTCTCGGCAAGCACAAACATTGCCGCTTCGGTCGGGTCGCCGGCAATGTGCCATATTTTCTCCTCTTCAGAAAACATCACGCGAGCATTGGCGCAAAAAGCGGCGATTTTCCCCGCAAAAAGAAGTTCTGGGTGATTAACTGAATCAACTACATTCCCGTTTAATTGAATTTCTCCTTTCGGTTCGTAACCAATACCTTCAATCTTAAAAATTTTTCCGTTAACATATACTTTCTGGATTACCATTTCGTTTTTGGTAATAGTACCCGTCTTATCAACAGCGATGATGCTGGCTTGTCCTAATGCTTCAACCGCCTGAAGCTTTTTTACTAGGATGTTTTGCTTTGACATTCTCCATACGCCAGTTGCAAGCACTAAAGTCATCACAATAGGAAGCCCTTCGGGAATAATTGAGACCGAAAGCGAAACCACGGTAGTGAACATCTCTTTTACCGATTTTCCCGAAACAATACCTAGCAGGAACAACAAAACACTAATACTTGCGACGGTGATAATGATAAGCCGTGAAAGATAACGGATATTCGTCTTGAGGGGAATTTCAGTGTCAATTGCCGCAATCTCCTTGGAAATTTTCCCAATTACCGTCTCAATGCCCGTTGCTACCACGATTGCTTTGCCGTTTCCAGCAATAACATGCGTGCCTTTGAATATCATGTTTTTCTGCTCCGCGGTTGCGAGATCCGCCCTTTCCAGAGTATCGGCAATTTTGTGTATCGGTTCTGATTCACCAGTGAGAGCCGCCTCGTCAATTTTGAGATTTGCGGTCGCGATAATTCGAGCATCTGCCGGCACTTTCTCGCCTTCCTGCAAAATAATGATGTCTCCGGGCATCACTTCGCTGTCAGACACGATTAGCTCTTTTCCTTCGCGAAACACCGTCGCTTTCGTTTCAACGAATTTCTTAAGCGCAAGAAGTGTGTTTTGTGCTTTACCCTCTTGAATTGTCCCGACAATGGCATTGAAAAGAAGGACGGCAAGAATGATCGAGCCATCCATGGTTTCTCCCATCGCAAAAACAATCATGCTTGCCGCGAGAAGAATATAAATTAGCGGACTTTGGAATTGGCGCAGAAAAATAACGAGAAGGCTATCCACCTTTCCTTCGGGAAGTTTATTGATACCGTATTCCTTGAGACGTTTTGTTGCTTCTTCTTTCGTTAAGCCATGTTCGCCGGAATATAGCACCCGAAAAGTTTCGGGTAATGTTTTCGAGTACCATGTATCACTCACCTCATTGGACATTTTTGTTCTGTTTTTTCTGATATATTGTCTATTTTGGAAATCTCATGAAATATACTATAGACACTCAACATATTCATAGAAATGTCTATCCTAATCTCTTTAAGTATCTTAATTAAATTTGTATTTTTGCCGGTCTCAATTTTAATATACTACACACGCGGGATGTTTTTTGAATTTTTTAGTTCGCTACCGACTTAAGAGTTTCGTTTACTTGAGAGAGTATTTCTTTCATTCTGTCGGTGATTTCAATCATTCCTCCCTCTTTTAATGCTACTGTTCTCATTTTTCCTAATTTGCTTTTTACTTCTTCCAATTGTGATATTTGTTCAGCTCTTTGGCTTTGCAGTGTCCCCGGGTCTTTTATTTTTGAAATAAGTTTATTTATGAGTTCTTGTTCCGTATCAAGTTCAACTATCCATTCGCCGTGATGAAAAAATTTCCAGCTGTTTTCCGGTGAAATATCTTCTTCTGGTTCTTTATTTAGATTATTTAACATCCACTCGTTCTCCGGCAACGGAGCTCCCTGTGGAAATTGTTCATGTATGCCCATATAATTTAAAAAAATAAACTCTAATAATATTGTAGTATAAAGTTTTTTACCAAAAAAGTCAACCCCCAAATCAAATTTGGTGGACCTAGCGAGAATCGGACTCGCGCCTCAGCAATGCGAATGCCGTGTAATACCACTTTACTATAGGCCCTTTTTCTTTCTAATAAAATTCAAATAATAACAGTGTCGGGGTGCCGGGAATTGAACCCGGATCTCGCAAAATTTCTTCTGAAAATTTCCGCAGAAACAATTTGTGCTTCTGGTCAATTATATTGTCGGGGTGCCGGGAATTGAACCCGGATCTCGCACTCCCGAAGCGCGTATACTACCGTTGTAATACACCCCGACA
>CAYIKU010000015.1:0-15280 GCA_964364185.1 uncultured Candidatus Saccharibacteria bacterium | reverse complement strand
AGCTACCCAAGCGTGTTATTTTTTTAAACACGAAACTTATGGTAGCAAGTTCAAGATGTTTTCGCTAGCCAAAACAGCTACCCAAGCGTGTTAAAACTTACAAAAAAATTATTGCGACAAATTGAATTTTTCTAACAAAGAATTAATCGTGCTTACATCCGGCAATGAACTGGCGCTTTTTTGAACCTTATCAACCCCGCTAAGCAAGCTTTTATAAGTTCCAAGCAACTGCTCAAGCGGGCCCTTTAAATAATAATACACTCCTACGGAGAGACTTATAATTATGAACCAATAAAAAAATCTGAATATCCTGCCCCATTTTTGGGCGCTATGCATCTTTTTTAAAAGCCCGTTAGTTTCTTCTGAAACCGCCAAATTTCGCTTTAAAAGCTCCTTTAATTCTTGCTCCATGACGATAATTTTATCATGAAAAATAATTCATTCAAAACTGTATAAGGCCACACATAAATTTCTGCTGAAATTTTGTGCAGCCCCCGCCTCGCCCCCGTCGGGACTCCGGCTCATAAACTTGCTATCCTTAGCAACTTTATGCCCTCGCCAAGAGTCGAACTTGGATTCTCGCGTTAGGAGTGCGAAGTTCTATCCGTTGAACTACAAGGGCCGAAAAAACCTCTTATTTAAGAGGTTTTGTAATACTATATATGAAACAAGAATATTACAAACCTAAAAGCTCCTTAAACCTTGCTTTATCAAACCCCACAACAATCTCATTATCAATGAAAATAACCGGTACGCCCATTTGACCGCTTTTTTCTATTATTTCTTTTCTTTTTTCCAAATCAACCGCAACATTGTATTCCTGATAAGAAATATTATTTTCTTTGAAAAAATCTTTTGACATTTTGCAGTAAGTGCAAGTCGGCGTGGTATAAATTGAAACTTGTTTCATAAAAAATTATTTTAAATTATCGATAATGTGGTTATTATAACATGTCCCATATCGTCAATTATTGGTTTTAAACGAGTCTACTATTTGGTCCATATCTCCGTCTAAAATTCGCTCAATGTTGTGCCATGATTTCTTTATCCTGTGGTCAGTTATGCGGTCTTGTAAAACATTGTATGTTCTTATTTTTTCCGAACGGTCACCAGTGCCTATCTGTGCCTTTTTTTCCGATGCATGCTTCTTTGCTTCTTTTTCTTCTTCCATCGCTTCCACTTTTGAAGCAAGAAAAATCATGGCTTTCTCGCGATTTTTAAGCTGGCTTCGTTCGCTCTGCACTCTTACGGAAATTCCGGTAGGAATATGGATAAGTCGCACCGCCGTTTCAACCTTGTTTACATTTTGACCGCCAGCTCCGCCGGAACGGGAAAGTTCCATTTCAATATCAGCGGGGTTAAGGTCAATTTTTGAACGAGATCTGATTGGCATTACTGCTACCGACGCCGTTGAAGTATGAACTCGGCCAGATTTTTCCGTAGCCGGAATTCTTTGTATTCGGTGAACCCCTATTTCATAACGAAGAGCATCATAAATTCCTAACCCGCGCACTTCAAACGAAACATCTTTATATCCCTCCAAATCGCTTTTAGATTCATTTATTTTCTTCCAAGACCATCCTTTTCGTTCGGCATATCGTTCATACATGCGCGCCAGTTCGTAAGCAAAAAGAGATGCTTCCTCCCCGCCGGCGCCGGCAAAAATTTCAATGATAGCTTGATTGGCCGATTTCTCATCTTCTTCCCCGTCTTTTTCCTCTATTGATTGTATTTCTCTCATTATTGCCTCTTTTTGAAAAGTAAGCGCCGCGAGTTCTTCATCGCAAAGAGAACTGATTGCGGGGTCGCTTTGTTTCAATTCTTCCACGCGCGCCATTTCTTTTTCCAGTTGTTCAAACTCGTACGCAAAGTGCGCCGTCTTTTTATTTTTTTTAAAATTTTCTATTTGAGTGTTATCCATAGCACCTCACTTGTCACAATAAAAGCCCGCGTAAAAACAACAAGACGGGCTTTTTTTGAAAAGTTATTTCCCCTCGACGATACTCGGGACTTTCAGCTTTTTCGCGGACTTAGCGGTTTTTTTTAATTTTGCCACTTCGGCTTTTTGGGCACTGTCTTCTCTGCGCTTCTTGAATTTCTCAACACGGCCGGCGGTATCAATTATCTTGTCATTTCCGGTATAGAAAGGGTGGCAGGAGCTACAAATCTCCACATGAATCTCGTTTTTAGTTGAACCTACTGCATATGTTGCACCACAAGCGCACAATGCCTTGGCGTCGCTGTAATATTTAGGATGAATCTCTGCTTTCATAAGTTTAGGATTACACCTTAACATGAATTCAACTACGCTGCAATATATCAATCTGCGTTTGATATTTGGCCGCGATGTCCATGACATCTCTGCCGTAGAATTGGAGACTTGCCTTTTTAGCGTTAGAACAGCCGGCCAAATAGCACATAGCGGCACGGAATTCCATTTGGTATGTTTTTTTGTCAGCCCCATTATCCATAAGAAGAAGACCAGCGGCCATAAATGCGTCTTTGGGTTCCCAGGGGTTAGGAGGACTACTTCCGGTACGTTTACCGATACGATCCGATTTCACGTTATATTCCCAAGGACCTTGCCATGAACTATCGGAGTTTTTAGAGCATTTTCCAGTGGTTGTGTTGATATAACCGGCAAAACAAATCCATGTTGAAGGAATAAATTGCGCCGGCCCCATCGCCCCCCCCCAGCCGTACCATGCTTTTTTAGAAATCGGCATTGTGTCTGGGTTGAATCCCAGATCAGCGGTAATCTTCGCGAATAACGGCTGGTCGCGTGTCGGGTGCATGTCCACGCGCCAATTGCCACTTCCCAAATTTTCCCCCAAATTAGTTTCTTCAGTAATAATACCCAAAAGAAATGCCGGCCTAATACCCGTTTTCTCTTCCACTAAGAGCGCGTATTCATAAGCCTTCTCAAAAGAAATTGCTTTTGAGCCCTGAAGAACGAAGAGTTCGCTTCTGATTGCTGCAGCGCTCTTTTCGCGGGCGCTTAAAACTTTTTGATATTCCTGCTCTTTACCGCGCGTAATCTTTAAGATGTTATTTCTTTCGATTTTGTCTTGAGCTATTCGCTTTCTTTGAAGTTCTTGGATCTTTCTAAGCGACATCTCTTCTTCTTTTTTACTTTCAAGCGACTTTTTTTCTAGAGCTGTTTCGTCTTTGTTCTGGGACACTATTTCCACCGAATTTTGAAGCGCGGAATTAATGGAGACAAAAGCTTCGGTGTCGGAAAAAAACTGGGAAATTTTTTCACCCGATAGCATAAATTCTATAACAGAGCTTTCGTCGAGCTCGCGCGTCTTTCGTAAAAGCTGGGCGAGGGACTCTTTCTCTCTATCTATCTTTTCTGAAAGGATTTCAATCGTTTTTTCTTTATTGTTAATTTCGCTCGATAGTTTGTTGATGGACAAATTTCGCACCTTGATGGAGAGATCTGCTTCTTTTATCTTGGCGTCTAATATGGCGATATCCCGCTCAAGCGAAACTGATTCTTTTTGCTTGTCCACTAAAATTTTGCGCTGGGCATCTATTTCCGATTCAAGTAATTTAAGGTCGTTTTCAAGCTGAGCGCGCCTGTTTGCGACATCCCCCTCCGTCTGGGCAAGAGACACGTTGAAGAAAAAGGGTAGAGAAACGGCAACAAAAATAGCCCAAAAAACAAAAGAGAAAAGTTCTGTCTTTCTCATAAGACTATTCTAACACGCGAGATTTATCCCGTTAGAAGTTCGCCTTATGCACAGTAAACCTGTGGACATCAGGTGTCCACGGGTTATCAACTGGTTGGCGTAAGGTGTAGGGCGGTAAAATTAGTGCTGGGTGGAACAACCGCACCGCAAGCGATGCGGTTGTTTATTTTCTTTTTTCTTTACTCCTCTTTTCTCCCTTCTCTTCTTTGTCTTGAGATTTGTCTTGGGAAATTTCCTCAACCAGAATACCCTCTTCTTCTTTTTTACCTTTCTTTTCTACTTCAATGGCAGAGAGATCAACTGGCACA
This sequence comes from uncultured Candidatus Saccharibacteria bacterium, assembly GCA_964364185.1. Classification (GTDB taxonomy): domain Bacteria; phylum Patescibacteriota; class Minisyncoccia; order Phycocordibacterales; family VMEP01; genus JAUYLU01. Next base: position 11,277 of record CAYIKU010000015.1, on the reverse strand, counting down.
ACCGGCTCGTCAATTATTTCTTCACGCGGTGTTGAAACTAAAACAATAATTTCCGTCGACTTTTCGGTCGTTGTTACGCCCTTCGGAAACACGATATCGGCCACGGTAATATGACTTTCCAATTCTGTAAGTTTTGAAATATCAACTTGAATATTATGAGGCAAATTCCTTGGCAAGCTTTTCACTTCAATTTCGTGGAGCACTTTTACCAAAACACCGCCGAGATCTTTTATTGCCGGAGAAACACCAATAAATTCAAAGGGCACATCGGCATGAATTTCCGTGTCTTTGTCTACTGTATAAAAATCGGCGTGAATTGGTTCGCCGGTCACCGGGTCAACTTGAACTTCGTACAGAAGGGAATCTATATCACCATGATCTGTTTTAAGTGTAATAATGGAAGACTCTCCGGCTCCTTTCCACACCTTCTTAAAAGACGGGATATCAATTGCTATAGCGGTGGATTTTTCCTTTCCCCCGTAATAAACAGCGGGAATAAACCCGGATTTCCTAAGAGTTGCCAATTTTTCTTTTACCCCCCGTATTTTCGCGGTTAATGTAAACATCACAATATTCTATACAAAAAATTAAAATTGTAAAGTTTCTGTACAGTTACCCTTAGTCGGCACTTGTCATCCTTAAACCACTAATTTATCACTCTCATGGTATTAGCTAAAAAAAGTTTGACTCCGTGGTACAAGTAAGCTAGAATTCAATTCTGTTAGCTGGATTAACAATCAAGCAAAACATAAACACACCCTTGTCGGCAAAAATAAAAATAAATCAACAAATCCGCGCAAATAAGCTTCGTATCATTGATAGCGAAGGGAAAAACAGGGGCGTGCTGACGCTTGAGGATGCGCTCAAACTAGCACAAGAAACGGGGCTTGATCTCATTGAAATTTCACCAAACACCGTGCCTCCGATTGCAAAAATCATGGACTACGGTAAATTTCAATATGAGCAGAATAAAAAGCAGAAAAAAATAAAAGCGGGAGCACATCAAACGGGCATCAAAAATGTACAAGTAAAGATAGGTACTTCCGAACACGATCTTGGCATCAAGGCAAAAAATGCCTCTCTATGGCTTAAGGAGGGGCATCGCATTAGAATAGAGCTTTTCTTGGCCGGCCGGTCAAAATATATGGAAGAAACATTCCTCAGGGAGCGTTTAAATAGAATACTTAAACTTATAAGTGAGAATTATAAGTTGGCAGAAGAATATAAACGCGGACCGAAAGGATTGAGTATAATTATAGAACATGTGAAGTAGTTGAATTTAGAAAGTGAAACGACCATAAATTCTCCACCCCTCATTTGCACCTGTGAATAAATTATGAGATATATAATTGTCTAGCGAGTACTATATGTCAAAACAAGTGAGGAGTCATTATTTTAAAAGACTCGTTCCGCTCGTCAAAAAAATATATTTATCCTGTTAGAAGTTCACTGGGGAAATGTAAGTAAAAAAATCTATGGGGATTGCGTAACTTTAAAATATAAGTAAAATAGCTAGATCAACTTCTAAATAAGATGAAAACAAATAAATCATTCAGTAAAAGGCTCCGTGTGACAAAAAACGGTAAAATACTCGGGCGAAAACCCGGGTTTAACCATTTTAATGCCAAACAAAAAAGGACTAAACAGCTAAGCGGCAAAAAACCGGTATTCTTTGTTATGAACCCAAAAGCCCGTGCTAGATTTTTAGCTAACTCATAATGTTTAGGTCAGTTAATTAGTTGATGAGTTGGTTTGGTAAAAAATTAATAAACTAAGAAACAAATAAACTAAATTCTAAATCATGCCACGAGTAAAAAGAGGAACTACGGCGATGAAACGCCGCCGCAATATATTAAAGAAAGTAAAGGGATATCGCTTCGGTAGAAGCAAAAAGGAATCCGCCGCGCGTGAAGCGATTGTCCATGCCGGTAAATATGCTTTCGCGCACCGCCGTGACAAGAAAAATGATATGCGCCGTATGTGGCAAGTAAAAATGGGCGCAGTACTCAGAAAGAACGGAATGTCGTACAGTAAATTCATGGGCGCGATGAATAAAAAAGGGATAAAAATAAACAGAAAAATGCTCGCTCTCTTAGCCGAAAAACACCCCGAATCGTTCAAGCGCCTCGTTTCGTATATCTAAAAAATATAAGCCCCTGTGGCAGAGGCCGCAGGGGCTTATATTGTGCCTGACCATATTCCCTCCTTCTCCTTATAAAATAGAAAAATTTATAAGAAGTTAGGTGTTTACATATCCCGTGCGATAGCATGTGATATGTAGACAGTAGAAAACAATGAGACCAAGCACCACATTCGTGAGGCGAGTATGATAACACCACATCACATTTTTTGAGTTTTTAATTTTTACTTTCTTATCCAGAGGTTAGCTTATCTTCAACTCGCACTTTCTGTACTAATTCAATTATTTTTTCTACAAGTCGTTTGGGGTTACTGTCAAAAATAATTCTGTCATTCTTTCGGTTGCTTTTGTCCATAATATTTTTTAGCACTTCATCCGTGTCCCAATCCCCTTCCAAAATTCCCATTGGCTTGCGATCCTCGTAAGCAATAGTAAACTCGTGAACAGTGCCGATGCGGCCGCATCCGATAAATATTGCGTCACACGAACGAGTGAGCAAGAGATCTCGTCCGGAATATCCGAATCCGGTGTAAATAAGAAGATCCATGTAATCAACCGGTAATCTGTAGACTGACTCATGCTCTTTTTGACTTGCCGCCGGAGAAAGCCCGATTGAAATACCACCCGCTTCTTTCGCCCCCATAGCAGACCAGAGCGGGAATCCGGTGGTAGCGCCAGTAAGCAAAACTGCGCCGTGGCGCACAATTTCCCGTCCGAGTTCTTTCGCTTTATCAAGCGCGTCGATTCCGCAGTGTCCGGTTTCCGCCGCCCCGGAAACGCCGAATTTCAAGCGTAAATGTTCGTGTTTATTGTTATTCTCCATAATACGAATTGTTACGAATTTGAACGAATGATACGAATGGGTTCATTTGTAAATTGGTGGCCATTCGTAGATTTGTATCGTGTTTTATATTATTCTACACTATCTCCTGACATTTTACTTCATATCAAGCTCAACCGATTCGCCGGCGCTGGGCGCCACAGCATTAACACCAAGATAGTCGCGCAGTCGTTGTACAAAAAAAAACGCAGACTTCGGTTCCCCCATCACGGCAAAAACTTTTTTAACTCTGTCTCTGGTATTAGAAACAAATTCAATTAACGCGTCGGAATCTTTGTGGGCTGAATATCCGGAAATAGTGATTATTTTCGCGTTCACCGGCACTTCTTCTCCTAATATATTAACGAGCTTGTTCCCATCTTGGAGCAATCTCCCAAGCGTGCCGGCGGACTGATACCCGACCAAAAGAAGTGTGTTTTTTTTATCGCGCAAATAATTTTTTTCGTGGTGAATTATACGGCCACCGTTAGACATTCCGCTCCCGGCAATAATTACCTTCGGGTCCGGCTCATTGAAAATCGCCCTGGATTCTTCTGTAGTAAGGGTTTTTTTAAGCCCTGGAAATGAAAAAATATCATCTCCTCCCTCAATAAGGGCGCGCACTTCCGGCTTGAAATACTCTTTGTAGTTGAAATAAATTTTCGTCACCTTAATGGCAAGTGGCGAATCGAGGTAAATCGCGACTGGGGGAATTTTTTTATTCTCCACAAAATTGTTTATTTCATAGAGTATTTCTTGCGTCCGTTCCAAGGAAAAAGCGGGTATCATCAGCACTCCCTTCGTCTTAATAGTTTGTTCAATTACCTCTTCTAAAAAATGAGTGCGCACGGCGCGCGACTCGTGATTGCGGTCGCCATATACGCTTTCTATAACCAGATAATCAGCGTCTGTGATAGTTTCCGCGTTGTTTAAAAGAGGCGATGGATTATTGCCAAGATCCCCGGTAAAAATAATTTTCTTTTTGTTGAATGTGAATTCAACCATGGAAGAGCCGAGTACATGCCCGGAATCGAGAAATCTTACCGTAAAGCCGTGATCAAAATTAATATCGCGGCGATACTGCACTCCTTTCCATTGGCGCATTGTTTCCCCGACATCATCGGTATTATAAATGGTAGGTAATTTATCATTCCTTGCTTCTTTCTCCATCACTCCCAAACTGTCAATGAGCATCACTTCGGCGATATATTTTGACGGAATCGTCGAATAAATTTTTCCCTTAAATCCTTCTTTGACGAGTTTGGGCAGACGTCCGACATGGTCAATATGGGAATGAGTGATAAATATTGCGTCAATTGAAGCGGGGTCGTAGGGGAACGGCGCGCGATTAGCATCATCGCAAACCTTAAAACATCCCTGTCTAAGCCCACAATCAATTAAAAAACGCTTGCCAGCGCCTTCAAGTAAAAAATTAGCGCCCGTAACCGTGCCGACACCGCCATGAAAAGTAAGTTTCAATGCAGTAGAATGTTGCTCCATAAAATTATATAAATTGTAACAGAATATAAGCTAAATCACTATATAAATTTTGCCAATATAGGTCCTTATGGTAAAGATTATAGGGTGTTCGCTTTGTTCGTGTAAAAGTGTGACACAGATGATTCTATATTGACCTATATTTCGTCTTCGCTCGGACAATGTGAAAGTGGTCACACTTTCACCGGCTTCTCGCTAGACGAAATAAAAAAATCCGTGCGGGTGCACGGGTTCTTTTTAGGGTTATTGAGAGATATTGGCCCCTAGCATTTACTAAGTGGGTTTCCGCAACGATTCGCCACGGCGAAGCGCGATATGAGAATCCCTTGATGTATAAAATAATCTTAGAGGCGATACGCCAATAACCCTATCTTCACTATAAGCCCGTCAAAAATTTTTGCAATATTGACTAAGATAAAAAAAGATACTTAATGTTGGTTAGACCTCATCCGAGCCATAAATAAAGGAAAAATCAGCCCTGGTATACTCAAAAACTTCTTCATCTTTAAAGAATCTTTTAATTTCTTCCTTGGCGTTATCCACAGTATCAGAAGCATGCACCATATTTGTCTGGCTACTGATAGAAAGGTCTCCGCGAATACTCCCCGCGTCGGCTTCATATCCTTTTGTCGGTCCGACAATTAAACGGGTCGCGGAAACCGCGTTAATTCCGGAAAGTACCATGACAACAACCGGCGAAGATTTCATAAAATCTTTTATTTTTCCGAAAAATGGTTTTTCCTTGAGATGCTTGTAGTGGTCGTCAATAATTGCATCACCGAGCTTCATCATTTTCAAACCGACAATGCGAAGTCCTTTTTTCTCGAAACGACCGATTATTTCCCCCATTAAACTACGTTGAAGCGCATCTGGTTTTATGATTATGAGTGTTTTTTCTTCTTTGGGACTGGACATATTAATAAAAAAATTAAAGTAAAAGAATCATAGCATATGCAACTTATAAATCATAATTAATTTAATGTTTAACACGCGGGTCAGATCTATGTGTTAATGTTAGTTATCAGTTTCTTCTTGTATTTCTCCAAAATCGCCGTTTCCACTTCTTCGCGAGGCACTCCGTAGTGGGCGCGGGACATATCGCGCATTTGCCTTGCGCGACCAGAATTCCCCGGCTTTGGCGTAACCGTCTCAATATTAAACGGAGTTGTCGGTTCTCCGTTGACTAAAAGCTTCACATAAGCATTTCTATTAGAGAGGTTTGAGACATCTTTCGCTGTAATTGTCGGCAAAAATTGTTTTTCCAAAAATTCGGCGTCTTCCTGTCCGACGCGAAACGCCGCCATAGACCCGACATTGCCGAACACTGATTGTTTTATTTTTTCATCCAACTGCGCGATATACTGATGCGCCACGGTGAGTGAAAGACGGTACTTGCGCGCCTCGGAAAAAATGGTGGAAATGGAATCAGTTGTCACATTTTGAAATTCATCAATGTAAAGATAAAAATCCGACAGCTTTTGTCCTGTAGATAAAATATCTGTGCGCGAAAGCGCCGCCATTAAAATTTTCCCAACAATAATGAGCCCGAGCAAATTTGAATTAACATCGCCCAACCGCCCCTTGGAAAGATTTACTAGAAAAATTTTTTTCTGGTCCATGATATCGCGAAAATTTATTGCGGAATGCTCTTGGGCAATAATCGGGCGCATTATGTCGTTGGATAAAAATACGTCAAACTTATTGGTTATATACGGCACAAAATTCGCCAATCCCTGCTCTCCGGTGGTTCTCTCCGCATTAACCCAAAACTGTGTAACTAAAGGATTTTTTGAGTGAGCCAGCTTCTCCGCGCGAAATTCTTTGTCGGACATTATCCGCGCAATATCAAGCAAGGTGTTGCCCGATTCAGGATAATCCATCACGGCAAAAGCGGCATTTCTGAAATACTGCTCAAACATCGGCCCGCCGGCTATTTTCATATCAAAAAGTTTATTAAAAATAGAAAGAAGTTCGTTGACCACGAATGTTTTTTGCTCCGGAAATCGCGGATCATATTCAAGCATATTGAGCCCCATCGGCCGTTCTACAAATCCCGGGTCAAAATAAATCAAGTCGTTCGCGCGAGATTCCGGAATATGAGCCAACACTTCCTCAAGTTCATTGCCGTGCGGGTCAATCATGCAAACCCCGCGACCTTCTTCAATATCTTGTATCACCATTTGCTTTAAGAGTGTTGTCTTACCTGTTCCGGTTTGGCCGATTACATAAAAGTGACGCATTCTGTCTTCTGGTGCAAAATGAATTTCAGTAGCGAGTGATTGATGGCGATTAATTCCAATTATCACACCCGACTCCGAAATGTTCGCCGGCGCTTTAGCGGTTTTCCAAGAAGCTTCCAAAAGATGGGCGCTCCCGCCCTCTTGATGCGGAGTATGAAACACGGTGGCAAGCTCTTTTAAGTTGAGCGGGAATGATTCGTCTTCTTTAAAAATGCGGTAAGAAAATTCATGGAACATTTTTAGCGCGCTTCTGCCTTCGCATAATTCAAAAGTAAAACCGTTCCCTTCAGAATTCCGCAGTTGATTGAATGCCGAAGTTATTTCTCCCAAAATTTCTTTGGCGCGGGTAACATTGCCGGCAGAAACTATTATTCTTAAACCGGAATAAACGATAGTGCTTCCAAGTTTTTCTTTAATAAGATTTTTAACTTCTTCAATATGCGTATTTTTCCCGTCATCTTCTTTTCGTTTAACGCCAAATATAATTCCTTTTCCGACCTTGGCAAACGCATCAACCATTCCTTTTGTGGGCATTGCGCTTTTAAGAGGCATTCCCTTATTAATGTTTTCAATCGTCAGCCCGAAAAGTTTTATGAAGTGGTCGCCCGCCGGCGCAATCATAAGTTGGATAGCGGCCCCCTCGCCATCAGTTCGTATCTTGGAAAATGCCGATAGAAGCGCACCCATCGGATCATGGTCAAATTTTTCGTATGTTTTAATCGGAAACACTTCGTTCGCGATAAGCGAAACTTTAGCCCCCATGGAAGCGCCGTTTTCCACGAATACATTGTAATCGTTTGTCTCCTCCGCTATGCGCGCGTCGGGGTAATATGCCAGAAATTGTTTTTCAAAAATGGTGGCTTTGGCGCGTGGAATGGCAGCGTAAAAGGCGAGTTCGGAACTCTTCTCCGGCAGAGCCAATTCCAGTGTAAAATAATTTTTCCCGGGTTCTATTCTTTTGCCGTCAGCGATAGAGAGCATGCCGGCGTAAAATTGCTCCATACGAGAAATAAATTCTTTTAGATCTTTGACTTCAGTTTTGGGAACAGAAATACGGTAAAGCCCCATAGACACACCTTTGAATTTTTCATCGCCTGTATTCATTCCAGAAATACTTCCCTGCGAAACAAGGTATTGGACTAAAAATCTGTGAAAATCATCATCTAAATGAGGGTCTTTCATTTCTTCTAAAAGCGATAGGGCGTTCTTTACTCCTCGCCCTAAAAGAACGGAGAGGAGTTCTTCCATTTTTTTGTCGTGGGCTTCTGGTTTAAGGTTAAGAACGATTCCTTCCTGTTCCTTAAGCGGTATTTGATAACGCGGATGGAGAATTTTCTCGTCTTGTATGTCTCCATAGCTTTTGAGTGTTTCTTTAGCGTGAGACTCCAAATCAATTTTTGGCGCATTCTCAAAACTTTTGCTTATATGTTCACGCAAAAAAACAATTTCTTCTTCAGGTGAAGAAAACTTTCTTTCTGGTGACAACGGTTCCATTACACTATGATATAACGAATTTCAAACATAAGAAACTAAAATATCTGACAACAGCGCCCCCACCCCGTATCTGGACATCGGATGTCCAGATATTATAAGTGATTCAAAAAACAACGGGAAATACTTTTAGATAAAATATTTTTTGTAAAAAATCTAATTTTCTTAGTCCTTAATTTTATATTCTTGTATAACTTAATAAAAAAATTAAGGAGCAATAACTGTTCTTCGGCAAATGCTGATAAATATCCAGTTGTTAGTAGCAGATACTTGTATTGTGTCTGTTTTAGTCCAACCGACCGGACAAGTAGGAGAACACGTCCCGTTAGCCCCAGAGCCAGAGCATCCACTTAACTGATATTCATAAATCATAGGCCACGCTGACCTGCAAGCGCTTCCTATGCAAACTCCTGTTATACCTTTTATAAACTCGGATGCCGTAATGCCCTTCATTCCGGTTATATTCCCGGTAACATAAGCCGTTTCAGCAATAAACGCATTAACACTAAGTCCTCCGTCTTTTACCTGGTCATCCGTACCAGCATTAATCGGAGTTGGAGTATTAGCATCTGGTGGAGTTCCCGTTGGTCCCGTCCATACGGCGGCATAAACAACAGACACTCCAACTGAAAGAATTAAAGCCAAAGCGAGAGTTTTTAAAGATTGCGATATTTCGTTTTTTAAATTTGGCATGATGATATTGGCTCTAATCCGGTAAATCTTTCATAATCACTTTTAATATCTCCAAAAAGGTACCTGACACCTTTTTCTTTTTACCTAATTCTTCACGCAAGCAAGGAGAGTAATGTATGGGTCGAGAACATTGTGAGCTCCCCCACTGCCAGTAGCACCAGTAGTCCCGGCAATACTTGCAATATATCTTGCACCCAAACCGGGGCCATAATCATCTCCAGTTGTAATATTGATCTGGGCGAGTTTTTCTACATGCGTGTGGCTTGGCATTTCCGCAATCGAAAGAGTGTGGTTTTTTTCTCCACCGGTTTCATTTAAAACATCAAAAGAGGTGTCGGTTGGTTTCAAACCGATAATATTTCTCCCTTGAGCAGAAGCATAACTGCTCCACCCGGAAGGACAGGTCAAGAGGTTAAAGTACACAACCGCGCCCGATGGTAATGGCCAAATGGTAATACACTCTATACCAAGACAAAGTCTGTCGGCAAGAAGATCATTAACCCCCAGCCCGCCTTTTTTTACTTGAGTTGTCGAGCCGACATTAACTGGCGCAGGAGTATTGTTTTCCGCAGAAGGAACTCCGGCTGGCGGCCCCCAGGCGTAAACATAAGAAACACCGACGGAAAGAACGAGAGCCAGGGCGAGAGTTTTTAAGGATTGAAATATCTCTTTTTTAAAGTTTGGCATGACAGTTGTGTGTTGTTAGTTATTTTAAATTTCCTTGAATTCAAATCCTGAAAAAACGGTCTTACTGACGCTTGTCGTACCGACACCGGTACCACCGCATTCCAATATTAAAGTAAGCCGTCCGTTAATAGGACTTGACTCAACATTAGTACCGCTAGTTGATGTGGAAACAATATCCCCGTTGGGACTTTCGTATAGAACGCAATATGGATTTATTGGATTTGTGGCGCAGGCTCCGTTCCAAGTAATTTTCGTTTTACCGCTTTTGGTCGGAACCGTCTGGGGGTTAAAAGTTAGAGACGGACACGCTGATGTCCCTCCTCCCCCTGTGGGCGCGTTTAGAGTATTACAACTTGATTCGGACGGCGGAAATTTCGCGCTACAAGTTTCGTCGCATTGAATATTGCCGAAATTTCTAAGTCCGCAGGCGTTCGGCGGTGTGGGACAATCTTTATGCCAATTAGGACCGCAAACCAAAAGGGAGTCCGCGGTTGCGGGATTATCAATCACAGTATCGGTGCCGGCAATCTTGGGTCTAAAATCAATCCAACCTACTACATCGCTCCCCCATGCAAACCCCGTGAGACCTGTTCCAATACCATTAACACCGCTCGGATATGCGCCCGCGTGGACTCCATTAGCCCAGGTTCCGGAAAATTTTATAAATCCGTCCCAACCGCCAGAACCCGGAGTTCCGCCAGCAAGCGCCTTAATCCATCCCGTGACTTTTCCTTGCCCCAGCCCGAAATATCTATTCAAATTTGGAGAAGAACAGAGAACAGCAGGAGCGGTGGGGCATCCGACAGAAACATCCGCTTGATTAAAAGAAACCCAGCCAATATTATCGCTCCAACCGTAACCGAAAAAATTGCCGTTATCACCCATGCTTACTTTGTAGTTTGAACCTGCAAGAGAAATCCATCCTATATTATCGGCCCAAATGTAGCCGGAAAAATTTATAGTCGGCGGGTCAATTTTCGCCTCTGTCGTGTTGGTTTTATATAAAGAAATCGCGGAAATGCCCAAAGAAAGTATAATGGCAAAAAAAATAATTTTCACCGATTGCAATATATCGTTTTTAAAATTTTGCATAATAAAATTTAATTATGACTGTCCCTATTAATATCTATTATTTAAGATTGGTTTTCAAGAGTACTTGTATTTGAAGCATTTTATCTTCCAATCTTTCAATCCTTAAATTATGCTCATGAATTAAAATATTTTCAATGCGATCGAGCCGTTCTTCAACTTTATCAAATCTTTTGTCAATTCCATCAAATCTTTTATCAACTCCGTCAAATCTTTTATCAACTTCTTCAAATTTTTTATCAACTCCGTCAAACCCCTTTTTTACCATAAGAGCCAAGTCATCCGTTGTTATATTTACGAAATTTTTATTTTTAATAAATTTATTTTTCATTTAATCGCGACTATCCCTAAAAAAGGTACCTGCCCCCCTTTGTCTTCTCCCCTTTTATTCTTCAGGAAACAGTATTACAACAATCCCTTTTCCTCTTAAATCGCTCGACTTGAGCAATCGGGAGCGCCCATCTTTTGGAAGCTTCTTGGAAAACTGCTAAAATCAGAGTTTTCAGAGATTGAAATATGTCGTTTTTAAAATTGGGCATGATGTTTTTTGTGCTATTTTACCTGCTAAGGGATTCCAATAATTTCAATTTGTCGCTCTCTGACATGGGATTTGGAGGAGA
>CAYIKU010000014.1:0-15570 GCA_964364185.1 uncultured Candidatus Saccharibacteria bacterium | reverse complement strand
AGGCCATGCTTAAAATGAAAGAGGTGAGAGAGAAAATCGGATTATCTATATAAAACTATGAGAACAATGGAACAAGAAAGTTTTGAGCCGGAGCAGGAGATTATTACTACTAATAATATACAAGTGGAGCTTGCTCGACGGCACAACGAAGAACTGGATGATTTTATCGCTTTACACTTAGATGATTTTAGAAAGACAGTAAACGAACATCCCGAACTCGTCTCGCAATTTGAGGAAGACCCGGATGGAACTTTGGAACAAATCGACGAATACTTGGATCATTAATTCTATGAAACGAACACTAATTAAAGATATGAAGGCTCATACGGGAGAAATAGTAAGTATTTCGGGGTGGGTATCCATACGGCGCGATCACGGGAAACTCATTTTTATGGATGTGCGCGATGTTAGTGGCACAGTGCAGGCGGTTGTGTTGCCCAATTACAAGGAAGCTCACGATATTGCTCAAAAAATAAGGAATGAATGGGTGTTGGAGATTAAGGGGAATGTTAATAAAAGGCCGGAGAAAATGGTCAATAATGACATAATAAACGGTGATATTGAGCTTGAGGCTGTAGAAATTACAGTCCTTAATGAAGCAGAAACTCCGCCGTTTGATCTCCTTACGGACGGCAGGGAAGTAAACGAAGAAGTAAGACTTAAATATAAATATTTAGATTTAAGACGCCCAAGAATGCAAAAAAACATGATAATGCGTTCTTTAATATCAAAACTCATAAGAGATTATTTGATAAATCAAGGGTTCATAGAAATAGAAACGCCAATTCTGACTAAATCTACACCAGAAGGCGCGCGGGATTATGTTGTCCCTTCGCGACTTGAGAAAGGAAAATTTTATGCATTACCGCAATCTCCCCAGCAATACAAACAACTTCTTATGGTAGCCGGACTTGAAAAATATTTTCAGATAGCTAAATGTATGAGAGATGAAGATACCCGCGGAGACCGTCAACCGGAATTTACCCAAGTAGATATGGAAGTAAGTTTTATGCCGCAAGAAGAAATAATGAGAATAAACGAAACACTTCTCATTAAAATTGTGCGCGATCTTTTCCCTGATAAAAAAATTCAACAGATGCCGTTTCCAATACTTAGTTACGAAGAAGCAATGGGAAAATACGGGAGCGATAAACCGGATTTGAGAGAAAACAAAAATGACCAGAATCTTTTAGCTTTTTGTTGGATAATAGATTTTCCATTTTTCGAAAAAGCGAGTACCCCAAACGGCGGATGGACTTTTACACATAATCCATTTTCGGCCCCCAAACCACAGCACATGGAACGGCTTATGGAAGGGAAAAATATTTCTGAAATTTTAGCCAGCCAATACGATATCACTTTAAACGGTCTTGAAATTGGGGGAGGAAGCATTAGAAATCACAAACCGGAAGCATTATCAAAAGTTTTTGAAATAATCGGATATAAAAAAGAAATGGTAGAAAAAGATTTTGGGCACATGCTAAAAGCCCTATCTTATGGCGCTCCACCGCACGGAGGAATTGCTTGGGGTCTTGACCGCTTAATTTCAGTTCTCACAGATGAGCCGAATATACGCGAAGTCATGGCGTTTCCAAAAACAGGTGAAGGAAAAGACCTAATGATGAATTCGCCGTCGGAGATTTCAAAAGAGCAGTTGAAAGAGTTGGGAATTAAAATTTAATCAAAAAAGATAAAAAGCCCCGCAATGCGGGACTTTTTAGTTTTAGAAAGAAAAAGTTCATCCTACCCCATAAGTTACCCCAGCCAATTCTTGTTGTATTTCTAGAGCCCTTCCAAGCAAGGCTTCCCTGTTTCTTATTTGCCTTGAATTACACCCAGGACTGCATAAACAGGTTTTTTTATTGATTCTATTAATGCATTTGGAATGTCCGGGAAGACAGTTACATTTTTGAGATTCTCCCGGTTCAAAATTCAAATATGTCATCCCAATAATCACTGGTTGTGTTGAAAGATTGTTTCTTGTAATCATACTTTTTCTCCCGATTTTGTTGAAGAACAGAACAATAAACTACGCCGTATTCTAATTAAATTTTATAACGAAATACATCAAACAGTCAACTCGCCGTTTTATTATTTTTTAGTACTTGTTTTATTGTTATTTTTTATAATAGCACCTATTTTACCCTATGGGGGAAAATAGGTGCTATACCACTACACTACGAAGTACTTTATAAAAGTAACTTTATAAAACTTGAAAAATTCTTGAAAAATCGATAGAATTAGTCAAATGAATGAACAATATCAAATAAAAACTCCCACCTTTGAAGGTCCGCTTGAACTTTTGGTGGACCTCATAGAAAAAAGAAAATTGACCATTAACGATATTTCACTTGCCAAAGTAACGGATGATTTTATCGCTTACATAAAATCACTTGGAAGTCTGCCTATTGCTTATACCGCTCATTTTATTATCACTGCCGCAACTCTCGTTTTGATTAAATCAAAATCTCTTTTACCCAGTTTTTTACTTACACAAGACGAGGAAGGAAACATTGATGAATTAAAGCGCCGGCTCCAAATATACGCTCTTTTCCGCGAAGTGGGAGAAAAATTAAAAAATATATTCGCTCGTGCTATTCTGTTCAAGAGGCCTTATCCCAAAATAGAGCCGATGTTTGTTCCGGATAAATCTCTTACCGTTTCCCGTCTTACTCTGGCGCTTAGAGAAACGATTAAAAATATTCCTGTTGCGGAAAAAACTCCGGAAACAACCATAGCTAAAACCATTACCTTGGAAGAAATGATAGATAACTTAACTGAACGGATAACCAAAAGCATGACGCTCTCTTTTAGGCAATTTTCAAAAGAAAACGGGCATAAAACAAAAGAAGAACGAGTATTCGTCATTGTCGGCTTTTTGGCGGTACTTGAGCTTGTAAAACAGGGGATTGTTATGGTGCGCCAGGAATCGCAGTTTGATGACATCCACATCGAGCGCAGTAAAACAATTTCTTATTAAAATATGGCACTTTCTCTTTCACAAAAAATAGAAGCCCTATTGTTTTATAAAACTGACGCCTTAACAATAAGCGCGTTATCAAAATTACTTGAAATAGACGCGCACCACATAGAAGAAGCTCTCTTGGAACTCGAAGAATCATTGAAAGAGAGGGGTATTAGTTTTATCAGAAAAGGGGAGGAGGTAATGCTCGGCACCAAAAAAGAAATGAGTGAGCTCATTGAAAAAATCGCCAAAGAGGAACTTGAGGGCGAACTTTCTAAAGCGAGCGTTGAAACATTATCCGTAATTCTATACCGAGGGAGCATCACTAAAAGCGAAATTGATTACATCCGCGGGGTAAATTCCGGTTTCATGCTAAGGGCGCTCCAAATCCGCGGACTTATTGAGAAAAAACCAAACCCCGCCGATGGGCGAGGATATATATATACTCCGACAATTGAACTTTATCAATATTTGGGAATTAGTAAAAAAGAAGAATTACCTGACTACCAAGAACTAATGATTTCTTTAAACGCGCTTACGGAAAAGAAAGAAGAAACAGAAACCCAATAATTATGCGCTATAAAAATACATTAATCAGCGTTTTTGTTTTGATTATAATTGTAACGGTTATTGAGAGCGCGAGCGACGGGCGAGACCCTATAAAAAAATTCCAAAAAGAAAAAGAAGAAATGTTTTTCACCTCGCTTCCGATTGAAGCCAAAGCGGTATATGTTTACGACCTCGGTAGAAAAAAAGTGCTGTACGAAAAAAATGCCGATTTAGCCCTGCCTCTTGCTTCACTTGCCAAGCTCATGACGACCTTTGTTGCGCTTAGAGAAGCCCCTAGGGAAACACTAATTACAATTTTCGGCGAATCACTTGCGAAAGAAGGGGACACGGGACTCATACTTGGTGAAAAATGGACCCTCAAAAAACTTATTGAGTTTACACTCACAACATCTTCCAATGACGGCGCGGCGGCAATTGCTTTCGCTTTTAATTCAAAAAGAGAAAATAATAACTCGAAAATCGGAACATTTGTCGACAAAATGAATGAAGAGGCGCTCTTAATGGGGCTGTTACATACCCGCTTTTTAAACGAAACGGGTCTTGACGAAGCGCCGAATGAGGCGGGAGCGTACGGTTCGGCGCGGGATATAAGCGCGCTTCTGGGAGAATTTTTGAGGCAGTATCCGGAAACATTAGAAGCTACAACTTACGCCGTTCAAAGTATTTATTCCGAAAATAAAATTCATAATATAGAGAACACTAATACAGAAACAAACAAAGTCTCCGGTCTTATTGCCTCAAAAACGGGGTTTACCGATTTCGCCGGGGGCAATCTGATTATCGCGTTTGACGCCGGGCTGGGACAGCCAATTATTATTACCGTACTCGGCTCGACGCAAGAAGGACGGTTTTCCGACATAGAAATTTTAATGGAACGCACGCGCGAAGCCATCCGCCAAGGAATGTGAGCTGGCCCTTTTCTCCCTACTAGATTTGGCCTTTTCTTTTTAAAGGACATCGCATGTCCGTTAGTTAATAGTTGTTTAAAGCAATTTATCTCAAGTGGTTTTTTCATTTTTATTTAACTTCTTAAGTTATTTCTTATGGTACCATTCGCACGAATAGGACAATAGATAATTAAAAAAATATTTTTTCCAAATCAATTGTCTTGTGGCAGAGACCACAGGAAAACGAGTTTTAACTTTCCAGTTATTTCTTGTTTACCTATTCACCGCAAGAGTACTTCTTATTTTCTAATTTGCTCGAATTAGAAAATAGACAAGAAATGTAAGCTGGTCCATTTTGCTCTCGCTACTTTTGACAGGGTGGTTTCGCATGACGGACATCGCATGCCCGATATTTAGTATTTTGAGAAGCGCCAGATTAACCGTATACTACAGTTATGATTATAGATATCGTAAAAGTTTTCGCCCCGGCGGTATTTTCCTTTTTTATAGGTATCGCCATTACGCCTCTTCTTACTCACTATCTCTACAAGTACAAACTATGGAAGAAAAAAGCGCGCACCCTAGGATTGGGCGGGGGAGGAACACCCATATTTCATCAACTTCATAAAGAAAAAGAGGTAGGAACGCCACGAATGGGCGGTGTTATTATTTGGGCAAGCGTGCTTATAACTGCATTTCTCGCATTTCTTCTTTCAATATTTTTCCCCGACCCTTTGACAGAAAAATTAAATTTCATAAGTCGCGGTCAAACATGGCTTCCTTTATTTACTTTGATGGTCGGTTCTCTTATCGGGCTTGTTGATGATTTTCTGGTTATATCCGGGCGCGGAGGATACATTGCCGGAGGCCTTCCTCTTAAACTTAGAATAGGATTAGTGCTTTTGATCGGCTTTATAGGCGCGCTGTGGTTTTTCTATAAACTTGGCGTTTCAACCGTTGGAGTGCCGTTTCTTGGGGATTTTGATCTTGGGCTTCTTTTTATACCATTTTTTATGATTGTGATGCTCGCCATCTTTTCCGGCGGAGTAATAGACGGCATTGACGGTCTTTCCGGAGGAATAATGGCTACGATTTTTTCCGCCTATGCCGGTATTGCATTTTTCCAGAATCAAATTGATTTAGCGGCATTTTCTGCGGTGGTAGTCGGCGCAATTTTGGCGTTCCTTTGGTTTAATATTCCACCGGCACGGTTTTATATGTCTGAAACAGGCATGCTCGGGCTAACCACCGCTCTTTCAATCGTAGCGTTTCTTACCGACTCGGTTATGGTGCTTCCGATTATAGCCTTCCCGCTTTTTGTAGCTTCCGGTTCAGTGATTATTCAAACGCTTTCAAAAAAATTAAGGGGTGGCAAGAAAGTATTTTTGGTCGCGCCAATTCACCATCACTTTGAAGCGCTCGGATGGCCTTCATACAAAGTTACTATGCGCTTCTGGGTAATTTCGGTGATTACCGCGCTTATCGGCATGATAATCGCGCTTGTAGGATAAATATGGTTCCGTTAAAAAACTAGGATGGAACGAGAACATATTGATAAAGTATTTTTAGGCATTACCATCGCGCTTGTGGTTATGGGGATTTTTGTATTCAGTTCCGCTTCGCTTGGCGTTCTTGCAAAAAGCGAGGCGAAATTTTACAGTATAATTTTTAGTCAGATTATTCTAGGGTTCACGCTAGGAATTTTTTCTCTGATTCTTTTTTCAAAATTTAATTATAGGTTTTTCAGAAAATATTCTTTTATTATTTTTGTTTTCGCAGCCGTAATTACCGCTCTTGTATTCGTTCCCGGTCTGGGCTTTGAACACAACGGCGCGCGCCGGTGGATAGAGGTCGGCTTTTTTTCATTTCAACCGTCAGAGTTTTTAAAAATTGGCTTTGTAATATATTTCGCCGCTCTTCTTTCTTTGGCGAGGGAAAGGGTAAGGACATTTCGTTATGGTATTTTTCCATTTCTTGCGCTCATTGGCGTATGCGGAGCCATTCTCATTAAACAACCAGACGCAGGAACATTCATGGTTATTTTTTCCGCCGGACTGGCTATGCTTTTCGTAAGCGGTACAAAACTTCGCAATATTGCAGTACTCGGGTTCTTGTCAATTGTCGGCATGGCGCTTTTATCTCTCGTTAAACCCTACTTAAAGGCGCGAATCATTACATATTTCAATCCGGGTGCTGACCCCCTAGGTGCTTCTTACCAGATCCAGCAATCGCTTATCGCTATCGGTTCGGGAGAAATTTTTGGCAGAGGGTTCGGCCAAAGCATCCAGAAATTCAACTTTCTGCCCGAGCCGGTAGGAGACTCAATTTTTGCGGTAATATCGGAAGAATTCGGCTTTGTCGGCGCCCTGACCCTTCTATCGCTCTTTCTTATTTTTGCTTTTCGTGGTCTTAAAATTGCGAGTAATACGGGCGATCAATTCGGTAGACTTCTCGCAACCGGCCTTGTTATACTGATAGTGTTTCAGTCTTTAATAAACATAGGGTCAATGATTGGAATATTACCGCTTGTCGGGGTACCAATCGTTTTCATCAGTCATGGCGGCACCGCGCTTTTATTTGCGCTTGCCGAAGTCGGTATTATTCTTAATATTTCAAAAAATACCAAAAAAATATGAAAATTATGTTTGGGGGAGGCGGTACTGGCGGGCATTTTTATCCGATTATCGCAATAGTGCAGGCGTTAAATGAAATAATAGACAAGGAAAAAATACTAAACGCAAAAATTTATTTCTTGTCCACGACACCCTACAATAAAAGAGTATTATTTGAGAACAGTATCACCTACAGAAAAATACCAGCCGGAAAATTAAGGCGATATTTTTCCATTTTAAATTTTTTTGATGTATTTAAAACTATTATCGGTATTTTTAAGTCGCTATGGGTGATTTATTCAATCTATCCGGATGTTATATTTGGTAAAGGCGGTTATGCTAGTTTTCCAACACTTTTAGCGGCGCGGATTTTAAAAATTCCAGTTTTTATTCATGAGTCCGATTCAGTTCCTGGAAAAACCAATATATGGGCGTCGAAATTCGCAAAACGAATCGCTATTTCTTACGAGGAAGCAAGTAATTATTTTCCGAAAGAAAAAACCGCCCATACCGGCCAGCCAATAAGAGAAGATATACTAAAACCTCTCCATGAAGGCGCGTATGAATTTTTAAAACTTAATCCGACAGTACCGACTATTTTAATTCTTGGCGGGTCGCAGGGATCGGAACTTATCAACGATACGGCACTTCGCGCTCTTCCGGAATTACTTCCCAAATATCAAATCATACACCAAGTAGGAAATACTAATCTCGATACCGTGGAGAAACTGGCTAGCGTAATCATTAAAGATTCTCCCTACAAAGACCGTTATCGTGTTTTCGGATATCTAAATGATCTTAGTTTGCGTATGTCTTCCGGAATTTCACGGCTTGTAATATCGCGCGCCGGATCGACTATTTTTGAAATCGCAGCCTGGGGATTGCCGTCAATAATAATCCCGATAACCGATTCAAGCGGCGATCATCAGCGCAAAAATGCCTTTAATTACGCGCGGTTCGGCGCGTGCACGGTTGTCGAAGAAAACAATCTGTCACCACATGTGCTAATTTCGGAAATAAAAAAAATAATGGAAACCGCAGTTCTGGAAGACAAGATGAGAAAGGGCGCTAAAAATTTTTATCACCCCGACGCGGCGCGCACAATAGCAAAAGGAATAATTTCGATTGCCCTGGAGCATGAGTCCCGTTAGAAGTTTAAGATTAAAGTTAAAGTAAACAGAATAAAGCCGTAAGGCGCTTCGCGGTCAAAAATTTATTAAAAATAAACAAGTTATATGAACTTCTAATGGGATGAAAACTAATCCTCAAAATCCAGTCGTGAGAATTGCCCCGTCGCCGACAGGGTATATGCACATTGGTACTGCGCGTACGGCGCTTTTCAATTTTCTTTTTGCAAAAAAATACGGCGGTAAATTTATTCTGCGCACAGAAGATACAGACACGCTCCGTAGTAAAAAAGAATATGAAGAAAATATTATTGAAGGGCTGACGTGGCTTGGCTTAACATGGGATGAATTTTATCGCCAATCGGAACGGACGGAAATCTATAAGAAATATTTAAAAAAAATAGTAGACGACGGTAAGGCGTATATTTCAAAAGAAGAAGTAAAGAAAGAAGGCGATAGGGAAGAGGTAATTCGTTTTAAAAATTCCAATACAAAAATTAAATTTGAGGATGTCGTAAGAGGGGATATTGAATTTGACACCACGGAATTGGGTGACTTCGTGATTGCCAAATCGCTTAATGAACCACTATATCATTTTGCCGTTGTAGTTGATGATATTGAAATGGGCGTAACTCATGTAATTCGCGGAGAAGACCATATCTCCAACACCCCCCGGCAGATTTTGATATGCGAAGCGCTTGGCGCCACGCGTCCCTTATATGTCCATATACCGCTTATTTTGGCTCCGGACCGCTCAAGACTCTCTAAACGGTATGGCGCGGTGTCTTTAACCCAATATCGCGAACAGGGTTATTTATCCGAAGCGGTGCTCAATTATCTGGCCCTTTTGGGATGGAATCCGGGAGGAGAACAAGAAATTTTTCCGTCGCTTGAGGCGCTTTGGCAAGCATTTGATTTGGAAAAAATTCAAAAAAGCGGGGCGGTATTTGATATTGAAAAACTTAATTGGATAAACAAAGAATATATACAAAAGATGTCCCAAGAAAAAAAGATGGAATATCTCGAAACAGCTTTTAGTGAATATCTTCCGGAAATAATAAAAATGGGACTGTTGGACAAAGTATCAACTATTGTTTTACCGCGCATTAGTTATTTTTCAGAAATAAAGGAATTAGTTGAAAGCGGAGAATTAAAATCCATAGTTAATCTGCCGGAATACGAGAAAGAAAAACTAATTTGGAAAAAAGAGGATGTTGTAAAAACAAAAAATAACTTAAATTACATTATTGAAACACTAGAAACTGCGCCGGATAAAACCCTTGAAACAGGAGACAGTATAAAAGGGTTATTGTGGAATTACGCGGAAGAAAACGGAAGGGGGAATGTCCTGTGGCCAATGCGCTATGCGCTCACCGGGATAGAAAAAAGCCCCGATCCTTTTACAATTGCATGGATACTTGGCAAAAATGAAACCTTAAGACGTCTAAAGCTGGCCGTTAAAAAATTACATGAATAGGGGAATACGCATTATCTTTTTTTTCTTTTTGTGCATTGTTTCGTTATTACCGATGAGTTCGCTTATTTTAGCGCAAGCCGAACCCGCCCCGACTGAAACAATTGAAGCAATAACAAATAAAACAGAACCGGAAGTTCCCGTATCAAACCCGGAAATAGATAAACTAAGAGATCAAATATCAAATAAGAACAGCGAACTTGAAAAAATTGAGGCGGAAATCGCTGCTTACCAGAAACAAATCGATGAAACCGGGAAAGAAGCCGGCGGTTTACAAAAAATGCTCCAACAACTAAAAGCTACCAGGGGCAAGCTTTTGGCAGAAATTAAAGCAACTGAAAATAAAATTTCTACGGCAGCAATAAACATTAAAAAACTCGACCTTCAAATACAAGACAAAGACGAAAGAATTAAAAAGATTCTAGACGCTTTTGTGTCGGGTATACGCACTATTGATTTACTTGAATCTCAAACATTTATTGAGCTTATACTCTCCGATAAAGAAATTTATGACATTTGGGAAAACATAGACACAATACAAAAAGTCGGGCAAGCATTAAAAGAACGGACAAATGAAATAAAACTTTTAAAACGAAGCTTGGAAGGGGATAAGGGTAAAAAAGAAGCAGAAAAGAAAAAACTACTAGGGTTTAAGGTGGGATTAGTGGATCAGAAGAAAATCGTTGAAAACAATACCAGTCAAAAAAATAAATTATTAGCAGAAACCAAAAATAAAGAATCGGAATACAAAAAAATACTTGAAGATCGTCTTGCTAAAAAAGAAAAACTTGAACAGGAAATATTTGACTTTGAAAGTAAGTTGCAAGTGGAAATTGACCCAACAAGCTTGCCTAAAGTGGGGAAGGGGATACTTTCTTGGCCACTTAGCGCGATAAAAATCACGCAATATTTCGGCAACACTCCTTTTGCTACCCAAAACCCACAAGTATATAATAGGAAAGGACACAATGGCATTGATTTGAGGGCAAGTACTGGAACAAAAGTTATGGCGTCTTTAAGCGGGCGGGTGGTTGACACGGGAAATACCGATATTTCATGTTATGGCGTTTCCTATGGCAAATGGGTGTTGATAGAGCATTCTAATGGCCTCGACACTCTTTATGCGCACCTTGACCTTATTAAGGTCGTAAAAAACCAAGAAGTTGAAACGGGGGAAGTTATAGGATACAGCGGTAATACAGGATATTCTACAGGTCCACACCTTCATTTTTCGGTATTTGCCTCAAAAGGGGTGCATGTTTCTGGTCCTACAGAATATAAAAGTAAAATCTGCGGAACTTATTTACGGTTGCCAATCTCGCCAATTAACGGTTATTTAAACCCTCTTTCATATCTTTAAAAATAAAAAAATGAATTACAATAAAGGATTTATAGGGAGATTAATACTTATATTGGTGGCGATTTTTTTTATTTTGAGTTATTTCAATATTGATATTAAATCAATCGTAGAATCGCCTTCAGCAAAGAAAAACTGGGTCTATGTGTCAGAAATAGGCAAAAAGGCCTGGAACGGGTATTTAGAAGAGCCAACACAATACCTATGGAACACTATTTTTGCGAGTTATATAAAAGAATCGTTTACCCAAAATTTAAAAAATTTACAGGCCTTAAGAGAAGGGAAAACGGAGAACGTTAATTTTCTTCCTCAAGGATTTATTCCTGTTATAAATGTGAATACAGGAGGAAGCGCTTCTAATTAGAGTTTAAAGAAGGGGGCACGCTAAACCCCTTATTTAGATATTATATGTCGCAAAAGATATATTGTGCGACATATATCTATATTACAAAATAAGGGCACAAAGCCCTCCCCCGATATCTTCGTGCTTATAATTTTTTTTTAAGCGTCAAAATAATTTTTACCCGTTTTATAAGCTTCAATGTATGTATCAACGCTTTTAAAACGCGGGCTAGGAAGTTCATCCATGTCATACCAATTCCAACCATCATTCTTTTCAGGTTCAAGAATCTGTGGTTCCCCACTCGCCCATTCGGCTATAAACCCCAAATCAACATAGTGTTTAGGCGCGTATGATTTTAAATTAAGTAACCGCAAAAATTTTATATTTTTTATTTCTATTCCAGCTTCCTCGTAAACTTCTCGACGAACACAATCTTCAAATGATTCCATGTACTCTAAGTGTCCTCCCGGCCAAGCATATTCTCCATCGCCATGACTTCCCTTGCGTTTATGAAATAAAACCTTGCCGTTTTTAATAATCATTACTCCGACACCTACCTTAGGATAATTATCTTTCATATATTTTTTACAACTGTCTTTAATATAAATAAAACATACCATAAAGTATTTCTTTAATAAAAGACAATATGGTAATACTTTTAGTTTTAAATACCCTAAGTATTCCATTAATACTTTTCTCATTAAAGGCGGTGAAAACTGAAGCTTGTTGTCTAACTACCGCTTGAGGTTTAGTAACCGTAATTTGATTTTTTTGCTTAATTACATCTTTCTGTAAATTATTTTTAGAAACAGCAGATATTTTACTATTCGTTGTTTGAAGAGAAATTTCTTGCGTGGTTGTTGCAGTACTCGTGCTTAACTCTAAAAAATCCAAAGATTCACTTAAGAGCGAAGTGGCCGTTGTTTTTTTTATATCTGAGGGTATTGATCCGTTCCCCGTTACTCCCAAAGTTGATGACGGACGCGCGAAAGAAGAAAGAATTGACGCCCATGGTTTGTTTAGCCCCGCCGGAATAGCGTAGGCCGTTGCCCAGATACGGGTATTTTCATCTGATGTTGTTGGTTCAACTCCCCCGTCGTCTTGTTGGAAAAAATGCAGAAAATCACCCGGTGTGCTGTTATTTTTCTGCCAATTGGAAGGCGTTTCTTCTAACACTACAATTGCCTGCATTACCCAACTGGTTCCAAAACTAGAATTACCAAAACCACCATCACTTTGTTGATTGTTCAATAAGTAACTTTTGGCTTTTGTTCTGGCTTCAAGGACGCCAGACAATGACGGCGCAAGTGCTAGAGATTGGATAGCCGCCGCTGTAAGGTCAACACTTCCCTCCCATGAACCGTTTAAATGCTGTTTGGACAAAATAAATGCGATAATTTTTTGTATAATTGCGTCGTTTTCCGCGTGTCCGCTTTTAATCAGCGGGAAAATCGCAAAAATATCGTCATTCACAAGAGAGAATTCTCCAATCTGTATGCCGTCAAATTTATCGGTAATTTTTTTAATATAATCAGTATCCGTTCCGCTATAAGGATTAATTCCGAGAGACATCAGGGCCATAGCTCTGCGTTCATAATCAGTGGCGCTTACTCCGGTGTTTGGAGCTGATTTCAAATAGGCAGTAATTTTATCCTTACTTTCGCCGGATTGTCCTGTCGCGAGCGCTATCGCCGCCCAATCGGTATATAAATCCGCGCCAAAAGAACCATTACTTTTCTGATGCGTGGCGAGAAACCGAAAAGCTTTATCCGTATCAATATTGTAATGAGTGATAACGCCCGTTCCACCCCCGCCTCCTTCTCCTCCTAAAACAGGCGGCGGAGGGACGGAAATAATTACAGAAGTGTTGGGAAAATATCCGCTTACCGCTATGCCAATATCATATGAGCCGGCGTCTGAAATAAAAAATGTCGCTTGTCCGTTCATATCCGTAGTCGAAGTCGCGAATTCTGTGGCTATAAAATTTGAATCAAACTGCACCGCCCCGACAACCTCCCCGCTCACAAGCGCGTATGTTCCGGACGATGGGTCATATTTTTGCGCCGTCACAATTAATGGCTCGCTTGTCAATAAGGTCGCTTTGTCGGTAGAAACCCGCCATTGTGATCCGAAAAAGACATACACTATGTCGCCGTTTTGAAGAATGTACCCGTCCATACCGAAGAAAGGAGAAAAACCGTTGACGGCATATGTCCAATTGAAACAATTCGGAGTGGCAGACGCTGATGGCACGGAAATACAGTTTACAATAAACGAATTAAACGAACTAAAATATTGAATGTCAGTAATATCAAATTCCGTTTGTGTTGCATCAAGAGTTGAGAGTTGTGCGAGCACACTGCGCGCTGAAATCTGGTACGAGGTGGTGGTTCCGGTCGGTGAAAGTAAAAACGGAGAAACGTTTAGGGCGGGAAGCATTACCGTGAATGGTCCGACAAGAGTATTTCCGTCGCGAATCGCGATTCGCGCCGTTTCCGGCGGAGTCGTATCCACGACACTCACATTAAAGGTTGCTCGTGTTGTGCTTGCCTCATTGATTGCACTTGTCGCGGTACAGGTGACAGTTGTGGTACCAAGTGCGAATAAACTATCCGATGACGGCGTACAGACCGGAATAATCAGGTTCAAGTCAGTATCAGCTGCTGTTACAGAGAATGTTATAGTTGCGCCACCAGTGCTAGTAATTTCCTCTATAATATCAGCGGGTACCGTTATGGTTGGTTCGTCCGCAAATGTATATGAAGTTTGCATTATTACGGCAAAAAACATAGCGATGGCGATAATTTTTAGTGTGTTTTTTTTATTCATAATATTATTGTTCATTAAAATTAATAATTAATTCGCCCGGTTTTTGTTTTGAATATTTTTTAAGCACAAAAAAAGCCTGCCTAGCAGGATTTCGGTGACAGCGGTCTTTAAGGGGTGTCTAAAGAAACTGGTCGTTATTTTCCTGCTCGGGATACAGTTATTTGACGACCGGACTCGCCTTAATAAAAAGGTTTACCGTTGCGGCACAGTGCCGGAATTTAACCGGACTTCCAGCTCCACGATTTCGCGGGGCTCGGGCCTTTGCCCGACAAATAACTTATGTGGATTCATTTTAGATTATCGCAAAAAATTAGCAAGTTTTTGCTACTCTCTCATATTTCCCCATCAATTCTGTTTGTTCCAAAATATGTCCACCCATAACTCTGAGTAATTTTTCTTCATCGGTCGTGATCGGCAAATCAAATGTTGTGTCTAATGCGTAAATTTTAAAAAAATATCGATGTTCTCCGCTTCCCGGACACGGTCCGCCATAACCGATATTACCGAAACTGGTTTTTCCTTCAGTCGCACCAGAGGGAACGCTATGCTCATCAATTTTTTGCGTATCCGGCGCTATATTCCAAATACTCCAATGAAGCCAGGTACCCGAGGGAGAATCTGGATCATTCATAATGAGTGTCAAGCTTTTCGCTCCTTTGGGCACGCTGGAAATAGCGAGCGGTGGGTTGATGTTTTCTCCGTCGCAAGTATATTTGGATGGAATATTGTCCCCTTCTTCAAATGCCGTACCGCTTAATTTCATTGGATAATGTTTTAATTAATGTTTTAATGTCCTGCGCTAATTTTTTTTACGAAAGAAATAATTATAGCGACAATTCCTATAGCTACTATATAACCAATCAAAAATTGAATGAAAGAATATGACATGCCGTTTAACACACCAATCGTTGTTGCTCCCCACCACGAAGTGAGAGAAATGGCGCTTCCCAGCCAAAGCGGAGTCCAATGTTTAAAAAGTGCGTAGGCATTGAAAATAATAACTACCATCATAATTTCTTTTATCCAAAGTTTTGGACTTTTCAAAGCCCAATCGTTGCCTATATTAATATTCCACAAAATCAGAATTATACCGGAGAGAATTACTAAAACCATTCCAATCCGTATCAAGGTGTAATTCGCATGCATAAGATAACTCTCATCCTTGCTTACTGTACCGTCTTTTAAGGCGCGCGTAATTTGTACTTCTGCAACTGCCGACCCCCCGGCGCCGAGAACTGCTCCTAAAACATGAAATAAAACGACTAATGAGTAAATGTCCATTTTTATATTTTTAAAATTAATAAAAAATTATTCATATCGTAATGCTTCTATCGGGCTTTTTGCCGCCGCCTTGCGGGCGGGATAAATGCCAAAAATAAGTCCAACCACCGCAGAAACGGCTATGC
>CAYIKU010000013.1:3811-15800 GCA_964364185.1 uncultured Candidatus Saccharibacteria bacterium | reverse complement strand
CTATGGCTTTCGCTAAAATCCGCGCCACCGAAGTTTTTCCCGTGCCGCGGCTTCCCGAAAAAAGATAGGCATGCGCGGGATTACCCGCTTTTATGCTTGCCTCTAAAACTTTCACGATATTCTCCTGCCCGACAACATCTTTAAAATTCACCGGACGGTATTTTCTATAGAGCGCGAGGTTTGCCCCGTTGGGTTTTTTATTCATAATAATCTAATTTAAATTTAGTTGGAAAAAATAATATATTTGCTTATTGTTATAAAACACTATATCTAGCAGGATACGACATAGCTTGAATTATACTTGAAAATCGGCAACAAAAAAGGCGCTGTATTTCAGACGCCTTAATCAAAAGGTTATCGCAGTCGATTGTTTATCGGCAAATAAGAACCTGTTGGTCGCAATTTTTTCCAATATTTTTTTCTTCCGGATAATAAACAATTTGCAAGCCTTTGTCGTGAATCGGCTCGGCGATATTTTTAAGCCAATCTGTTGTTTCTTTCCAAGATTCCACAAGTCCCGGATAACCTTCGAGGCTGTATAAAAAAGAATCTTCCGCCTCCTTTAGTTTTGATGACAAAAAACGAATCATTTCGTATATATCTTTACCATGTTCATACTCTCGCAAACGATACCTATACAAAATAAATCCGAAGGTGTAAACCAGACCGTATCCGCGTGTTTTGATTTCAATTAAAGCCGCGTACCCAGTTTCTGCTCCCACGCGTTTAAGTCTCTTAGTAAAATATCTTGTCATATTAACCCCCTTTTGGTTTATCAATTATCTGGCGGTATTCTACTACTTTAAAAATTTTTAGCAATAGTAAATCAAGCTTTCTAAATTCTTTGCATTTTTATTTAGTATTTAAAAATATATTAACAGCATTTTCCGCTTCGCGGGCATTTTTTGTTTCCATGAGTTTCGTGCGAAGTTCTTTTGCTCCGTCAAAGCCATTCACATAAGCTTTATAGTGTTTTTTCATAACAGCAAAGTTTTTTGTCTTGCCTAATTTTTTTTCAAATAAATACGCGTGTTCCACCATCACCCGCAATTTTTCCTTCACTTCCATACTTTTCTTATTCCAATGTTCTTGAGAACATTGGAATAAGGATTTGCGATTAAACAACCATGGATTGCCGAGAACGGCGCGCCCGATCATTATTCCGTCCGCGCCAGTCTCGCGTGCTTTTTTTTCGGCATCATTTAAATTCGTAACATCGCCGTTTCCGATAATAAGCGTACCCGTGCCTTTAGCTAATTTCACGGCTCGGGCGACTTCTTCCCAGCGCGCCGGAACTTTTGACATTTCCTTTCTAGTGCGAGCGTGGACGGTAATTGCCGCCAGTTTCGTTTCAAGAAGCGCATTAATCCATCCTTCCAAATTTTCCTGGTGATAACCGATGCGAGTTTTAATTGAAACAGGAAGACCGCCCGCCCCCTCTATTGTCGCTTTAATAATTTCTTGAGCCAGTTTCGGATTTTTCATCAGACTCGCCCCTGCTCCCTGTTTTTCTACGCTTTTATCGGGACATCCCATATTTATATCAATTCCGTCAAATCCTAATTTTTTAATTAGCTTCCCAACTTCAAAAAAATTTTTCGGTTTTGAACCGAAAACTTGCGCCACAATCGGGTGTTCCCGTTCGGTGTATTCAAGATTCTTAAGTAAAAACTCCCGTCCCGCCGACAAAAGGCCGTCCACCGAAACGAATTCTGTCCAAAAAACATCGGGGCCTCCGTGCGGAGTGCCATGTTCGCTATATTTGGCGACCAATTCGCGAAATGCCGTGTCTGTAACATCTGACATCGGCGCGAGCACAAAAAAGGGTTTATTCAATTTCACCCAAAATCCTAAATTCATTGCAGTACTATAACACAATAAAAAAATGAAAAATAAACTATTCCACCATTCGTACGAATTAGACCAGGTATCAAATGCAATTTTAAAATACTATTTGAATTTAAAGAAAACTTTATTACCGAAACGAAGATCGATATATTCTAGCGCGTCCGGCTTATTAACTAAGTTTGTCTTAAGCGGATCAGTGCCAAGCGCCGATTCCAAATTGCTGATATTTTTTTCCGCGCCGTCATTGAGTGAGAACAATATTTTGCCGGCGCGCGCAAGTTCCAGTTCATAATCGCCGTCGTCTTTTTTTATCAAGCTTGTGGAAATTAAACCAAAAGAAGAAGTTTTATAAATAAATTTCGTAAGAGATAAGAAATCGTCCTTTGAAAGAAATATGCCGCCAATGGGATTGTTCTCTCCGTTTATTATTTTTCCGTATAAAATAATAAATACATTTTCCGAAAATATCGGCGCGCGGTCAAGAACAAATCCGCTATCGTCTATGAAATAACATTTGGGAGTTTTTTCTCTTATTACTATTTCCGCTTTTGATTTTCCACACCAAAGATAGGCCGGCTTGCGCTCCTCTATCTTAACCGCAATCGTTTGAGGATTTTTAAAACTCTTATAAGAAACGGATATTTTAGAGATCCGTTTAAATGAATCGCTCAAGTCCCGTTCTATCGCGTTTTTAGGATAAAAGAAAAAATTTTTCTTAGGTATCAGATAAAAATATTTCTCCTCAAGTATATTTGTAACACGTGTCTTTAATTTTTCCGGATTAAGCGTCTCTATCCCAAGAATCTCCACATTAGTAATGAAAAATTTGTCGTAGCGCAATAGCGCAACAGCCCCGCCGACAAAAACCGCGATAGCGAATAAAAAAAGCGCGCTTTTTTTTAGAAATGCGATTCTTCGTCTTCTTTTGGCGAGGGAGGGAAGTTTAAGTGTGGCCATTAACTCCTACTTTAGAATGGATTTCCCGACATAAGGAATGAGCACTTCGGGCACTCTGACAGAACCGTCTTCTTCCTGGTAATTTTCAACGATAGCAACCAGCACGCGCGGTGTCGGAATGGCGGTGCTATTGAGCGAATGGGTGAAACGAATTTTTCCTTCTTCATCTTTGTAGCGAATATTAAGACGGCGTGTCTGAAAATCGTGAAAATATGAAGCTGAACTGATCTCGCGATATTTTTCTTCGCTGGGATGCCAAAGCTCGATATCGTATTTTTTAACTTGACCAAGCCCCAAATCACCGGCGCAATTGGCGACCGTGCGATACGGAATACCAAGCGACTCAATAAATTCTTCGGTGTTTCGATTAAGCCATTCATGCCACTTCACAGACTCTTGATGGTCAGCTTCGCAAAGTATTACTTGTTCCAGTTTATAAAATTCATGAACGCGAATAAGGCCTTTCGTATCCTTGCCGTGGCTTCCGGCTTCTCGTCTGAAACACGGCGAGAAAGAAAGAAATTTTTTAGGAAGTGTTTCTTTTGGCAGTATTTCATCCATGTGGTATCCCATTGTGGCAACTTCGGCGGTCCCCGCCAAGTAATCTTTATCTTGCGTGTGGTACAAATCCTCTTCCCCTTCCGGAAGATATCCCGTACCGAACATTTGCTCTTTGCGTACAAGCGACGGGACAATCAGCGGGGTGAATCCTTTTTTTAAAAAAAAGTTTAGACCATATTGCCAAACCGCGAATGATAAAAGCGCGCCGTCGTTTTTTAGAAAATATCCACGGAAACCGGCGACTTTGGTACCTCGGTCAAGATCAACCATGTCCAGTTTTTCCATAATTTCAATATGGGATTTTGGAGTAAAAGAGAAAGACGGTATTACTCCCTCTCGTTTTACTTCTTGACTTTCTCTTTCTGACGCTCCTTCCGGCACGGACATATCCGGAACATTTGGCACCCGAAGTATTAGTCCCTGCCATTTTTTAAAAATTTCTTCCAAATCGTCTTCTTTCTGTTTTAAGTGTTCCTTGAGGGCTCGCATTTCCTTGATGAGTGTTTCGCGCAGAGAAGTGTCTTTAATGCGCGCTACCTTGTCCGTAACTTTGTTTTGTTCGGTTCTTAATTCTTCAACAAGCGAGAGAATCTCCAAGCGCTTCTTATCAGTTTCAATAAGCTCGTCAACATCAAAATCCAGGTGTTTTTTTCGCACCGCTTCTTTGATGAGGTCGGGATTTTCGCGAATAAATTTGATGTCTAGCATCGGGATAGTTTTTTTAGTCTTTAGTCAACAGTTAATAGTTTTCTTAATTCAATTATATAACTGGGTACAATAAAATTAGTTTGTTCGGTCGAAATGTACAAGGTAGTAGCCTTTTCCATTTCTCCCTCACTGCTAATTATAACAAAGTGATACAATTAGCCCAAATGGAACTTAAAACTATATCAAAAGATGAATTCCCCGCGATTTTTCCGGCGCTTCTTGAAATCCCCGAACCGCCAGAAAAACTTTATTACCGTGGAACATTGTCTAAAAATGAAACTATCCTCCTCGCCGTAGTCGGCTCGCGTAAATATTCAAGTTACGGTAAGGATGTCTGCGAATATATCATTAAAGGGCTTCGTGGATACGACATCGCAATTGTTTCCGGTCTTGCTTTGGGGATAGATTCCATAGCTCATCGCGCGGCGCTTGATGCGGGCCTTACTACAATTGCTGTCCCCGGCTCCGGTTTATCTGATGAAGTATTGTACCCGCGTGAGCATTTTTTCTTGGCCAAAGAAATTATGGAAAAAGGCGGCGCGCTTGTTTCGGAATTTGAACCGGATTTCCGCGCCACTCCTTATAGCTTTCCGCAACGCAACAGAATAATGGCCGGGCTTTCCAAGGCCGTACTTATAATAGAAGCGGAGGAACGTTCGGGAACATTAATCACCGCACGCCTGGCACTTGATTACGGGCGTGATGTTTTTACCGTGCCCGGCTCGATATTTTCCGAAAACGCCAGAGGCGCGCATTGGCTAATACGACAAGGGGCCACTCCTATTACCTCTGCTTCGGATCTTTTATCTGAATTGGGAATTGAAACCGAAACGGCTAAAGAAAGTATTTTACCGAATGATCTTGCTCCTGAAGAAATGGCGATATTGGAATTATTGAAAGAACCCTTGACTCGTGGAGAAATTATTGAGAAAACGGAGATGCAAACGGAAAAACTAAACGGTACGTTATCTATACTTGAAATAAAGGAATTGATTAAAGAAGAAGGCGGGCGTTTCAGGCGTTGTTAATGAGGGAGATGACTTTTGCGAGATTTGTGTGGTATTGTAAAAGCATTAAATTGTATAATTAATACCATGTATTTTAGAAAATCTAGCGGGCTTACCATCGCGGAGTTGGTCGTATTGATAGCTATTATTGTCCTTTTGTCGTGGGTGATATTTGAAGGAACAAAAAACACGCGCGCCAAGGCGCGCGACACAGAGCGCGTAAATAACATAAAGTACTTGAAAAAAGTACTTCAAAATTATTTCAACGAAAACCGAAGTTATCCCGTTGCATTAGACCATAATTTTCTAGGGGCAGACTATATTAAAATAATACCGAAAGACCCGGGCACCGGGAAGGATTATTTTTACGCGGTCGTATCTCTAGGTAAAACTCGCCGTTGTGTTGATTACCATCTGGGGGCCAATTTGGAAATTACCGAGCTTGACAGCGATATATTTAAAACCGATGACGACCTTGCCCCCCAATCAAACACTTGCCCCGGTAGCGCGCCTGATTTTGACGGAAAGGACCCGATTTATGACATAAAACAGTAAAAAAATTTTATATGAATATTACCAGAAAAAACTCTTTTACAAGAGTTTTTTCATTTAACGATTTGCAAAAAAAATTTAATTGTATTACTAATTAAAGACATGGTCCCGCTAGAAACCGCCTGCCTGTGCGAGTACTCACGCAGGCGGGCGGTCACGGTTTAAAAAAGAGCTTAGAAAAATAATATGAATCCCGTTAGAGGCCACGGTCGAGTAAACGATTTATAATAAACATAATATGATAGAAATAAGTCATTTTTTAATAATAAGCATGTGCGGGACTCTATAAACGCGACCTGCCTCTAACGGGATGAACCAATGTCGAATCATTATAAGCAAAAGTAAAAATGTCGGGTACGCGTTGACCGCGACCTGCTTCTAACGGGATGACTAAGAAAAAAGACGAATTAAAAACTCCGAATAGTTCCGGGGGATTGAAACTCATGATTGTTGAATCACCTTCAAAGGCAAAAACAATTTCAAAATATCTTGACCATGAATATGAAGTACGCGCGAGCATCGGCCATATTCGCGATTTACCGAAAAGCAATAAGAAGGCGATTGATGTGGCGGGGGGATTTATTCCTCATTATGAAATCACCAAGGGCAAAGAGCATGTGGTGGCAGAGTTTACGCGTTTAGGTAAAAACGCTTCCGAAGTGCTTTTGGCGACCGACCCGGACCGCGAGGGCGAAGCTATCGCCTGGCACATTGAAAAGGCTTGTAATTTAAAACATGTCAAACGGGTAGTTTTTCATGAGATCACGGAAGAAGCGATAAAAGAAGCTATCTTGCATCCGCGGGAAATTGACCAAGACTTGCGCAAGGCGCAAGAAGCAAGACGGGTACTTGACCGGCTTGTGGGCTATGACTTATCCGGTCTAATTTGGAAAAAAGTCCGCTACGGTCTCTCCGCGGGAAGAGTACAATCCCCTGCTCTCCGAATCATCATGGAACGCGAGCGCGAAATTAAAACTTTCGTGCCTGAAAAATTCTGGCGCATAAAGGGAATATTCAAAACGCGACATGATGAAAAAATTGAACTCCTTTGCGAAGAAGAACCTCGCGATAAAAAAGAGGGGGAGCGAATTCTCTCTCTCGGCCAAAAAGGAAAATGGGCGCTGAAAGATATGAAAGAAACAAAAGTATCACGCAACCCGCACGCACCTTTCATAACTTCAACACTTCAACAAACGGCAAGTTCTCGTTTAGGTTTTGCTCCTTCGCGCACAATGTCACTGGCACAAAAACTTTATGAAAAAGGACACATAACTTATATGCGCACCGATTCAACAATGCTCTCAAAAAATGCGCAAGCCGAAATCGCGCGGGAAATTGAAAAAAGGTTCGGCGGGAAATTTGTTATGGTGCGCGATTTTAAAACAAAAAGTAAAAACGCCCAGGAAGCGCACGAGGCAATTCGTCCGACGAAGATACGCTCCGCAAATGCCGGAAATAGCGAGGACGAAAAAAAATTATATACCCTCATTTATGCGCGTACCATTGCCTCCCAGATGGCCAATGCAAGCATTATGAGCACTAAAGTTCGCGCCAATATTGAAGGAAATACTATCCCGGATTTTTCCGCAACTGGCTCAAGAACGATTTTTGAAGGGTGGCTTAAGAGCGATCCGGACGCGCGAGGAGAAGATGTGGAATTGCCTAAAATGGAAATCGGGGAATCGCTTAAGTTGGTTCAACTTGAATCAGAAGACAAGGAAACACAACCGCCGGGCCGTTACACCGAAGCGGGCTTGATTAAAGAACTTGAAAAACGCGGTATTGGACGGCCTTCAACTTACGCTTCCATTATTAAAACAATTGTTGACCGCGGATATGTAGAAAAACTGCAAAAAACACTCCACCCCACGGACACCGGCGATGTGGTCAGCACATTTTTAGAAGAAAATTTTGGCAAATATATAAGCGATACTTTCACGGCGGAAATGGAAAACGAGCTTGATGATATTGCGAATGGTAAACGCGAATATATAAAAACGCTCAAAGATTTTTACGGACCGTTTTCTAGAGATGTTAAATCAAAAGAAAAAATAAAAAAATTAACTACATTGGGCGATGCGCCGAAGGGCGTCAACTGCCCGAAGTGTAAAAGCGAGATGGTAGTAAAACTAAGCCGTACGGGTAAATTCCTTTCTTGCTCAAAATTCCCGGACTGCGCTGGCGCGCGAACAATCGACGGCAAGGAACTGGAAGGTCCGAAAGAAACCGGAGAAATGTGCCCCGAATGTGAGAAGGGTAAACTTGTAGAACGGGATGGGCGCTTTGGAAGATTTGTGGCTTGTTCCAATTATCCGAAATGCAAATTTATAAAAAAATCAAAAGAGGAGGAGGAACGAGCCAATACGGGCGTCGTCTGCCCTAAATGTAAGGAGGGCACGATGGTGGAACGGCGCGGACGATTCGGTTTATTTTATAGTTGTTCAAATTATCCTACCTGCAAAAATGCTATTAAGGCGAAACCGACGGGCAAAGACTGCCCAACATGCGAATCTTTAATGATGGAAGGCACCAAAACGATACCGGAGCGTTGTTCAAACAAGAAGTGCGCCAACCATAATCCGCATAAATTAGAAAAGTAATGACACAGAAAAGGCACGTAACCTGCGTTACGTGCGCGAGTCGTTTTGGTGAGGCGGAGGTATGTTTCGCCAGTAGGCGAAACGACCGAGCCGGGGTCGCGGAAATTTCCAAGCGACGGCGAGGAAATTATCCGTGACCAAAAACAATACCCGAAAGATGCAGTAATAAAAGCTGCGAAAATCACAACCCCCATAAAATCAAGGTGAAATAAAAAACGTATTTGCTTGCTTTTTATTAGTAAGTAGAATAAAGAGCATAATGAATGTCAAGGAAATCACGGAATTACTTGAAGACAAGAGCGTGAAGAATATCGCTCTTATAGAAAAAGCTTATTCTTTCGCGGAAAAAGTCCACACCGGCCAAAAGCGTTATTCCGGCGAGCCGTATTTTACGCACATTTTTGCTGTAGCCAAAAACCTCGCGGAAATGAAAATTGACACAACAACTGTCGCCGCTGGGTTGCTCCACGACACAATAGAAGACGCACGTGTTTCCGAAAAAGAGATTGAAAAAGAGTTTGGTAAAGAAATCTCCTGCCTTGTAAAAGGAGTCAGTAAGCTTGGTAAGTTGAAATATCACGGAATGGAGCGCCATGTGGAAAGTTTGCGAAAATTCTTCGTGGCTATGTCGGCGGATATGCGTGTTCTAATTATTAAGATTGCCGACCGGCTTCATAATATACAAACCCTGCAATATGTACCGAAAGAAAAACAGCGTCGCATAGCGCTTGAAACGCTTGAAATACATGCTCGTCTAGCCGATAGATTCGGTATGGGAAAATTGCGCAGAGAGCTTGAGGACGGCGCGTTCCCTTACGCTTACCCGACTGAATACGAAAAAACTAAAACGTTTTTAAAAGAAAAAATGGTGATAAGCGAAAAAGATGTTGAAAAAATCCACCGAGAGCTTCAAAAAGAATTGGCCAAAGAGGGCCTGATTAAAATAAAAACCGAACACCGCGTAAAACAAATTTACAGTTTGTATAAAAAACTGGAAAAAAGAAATATGGATATCAGCAAGGTCTACGATATTGTAGCCCTAAGGGTGATAGTGGAAAATGTAGAGTATTGCTATAAAGCGCTCGGCATTGTTCACCGTCTCTGGCGCCCGCTTCCGGGCCGAATTAAAGATTACATCGCCCTGCCAAAACCAAACGGTTATAGAAGTTTGCACACAACTATTTTCACCGGCGACGGCGGTATTGTAGAAATACAAATACGCACCGAAGAAATGAATCGAGAAGCGGAATACGGCATTGCCTCGCACCTTTTTTATAAAGAAAAAGGAATTACGAATGCTCACGGCATAGGGTGGGTGGAACAGCTTCTAGAGTGGCAAAAAGGAGTTTCTCATTCCGGAGAATTTTTGGAACGGCTTAAAACGGATTTTTTCCGTTACCGCGTGTTTGTTTTCACGCCAAAAGGCGATGTAATCGATTTACCAGATGAATCAAGCCCGATAGATTTCGCTTATGCTATACATTCTGATGTCGGCGACCACATTGCCGGCGCGCACGTCAACGGCAAATTAGTGCCTCTTGATACGAAATTGAAAAACGGCGATATTGTAGAAATTGAGACTAAAAAAAGCAGTACGCCAAAAAGTAAGTGGCTTGATTACGCAAAAACGACAGTTGCTAAACGGCACATTAAAAATTATTTGGATGAAAACAGTCCTTTTAAAAAATTCTTACCGCGGAAATTCAGATAGAGAAATTTTTAATGTTATAAATATCTTCGTTTTCTTCTTTTTTAATTTCTTCTTGCGGACGATCGTCGATTGGGATTTCCGAAAGCGCTGGTAGAGATTCTTGCTCGGAAGATATTAGTGGGGAAACAATATCCGCGCTTATATTCACTGTTTCGCTTTCTTTTTTTGCTCTAATGATATTCACGATAGTTTCCAGGTCGTCATCGGAGAAAAAATCAATGGTAATTTTCCCGCCCACTTCGCGCTTTTCAATTTGCACACGAGTGCCGAGAGTTTCGGCTAAATTTTTCTCAATACTGATAATGTTCGGGTCAAACGAGCGTTCTTTTTTACGCACGCGGTCTTGAGCTATTCGCCTTGCGATTCCTTCCGCTTCGCGCACGGTTATTTTTCTGCCCAAAATTTCTTGAAAAAGTTTTTCTTGTTCTTCCGGGCGGTCGACAAGCATCATAAGCGGTCTTGAATGCCCTTCTGAAATTTTCCCTTCGGAGAGCGCGGCAAGTATCGGCTCGGAAAGCATTAGAAGACGCAGGGTGTTAGAAACGTATTCGCGGCTCTTGCCTATTTTCACGCCGATTTCCGCGTGCTTGAAACCGAATTCTTCCGCCAAGCGCTCAAAGGCCCTGGCGCGATCAACCGGATTAAGGTCCTCGCGCTGGAGATTTTCTATAATAGCAAGCTCCAGTTTTGTTTTTGGATCATCACCCACGCGAATGAGCACCGGTACCTGAGCTAACCCGGCCATCTTTGAGGCGCGCAAACGGCGTTCGCCGGCTATGAGCTCATATAAAACGGCAAGTCCTCCTTCTTCTTTTTCCATTTCGCGACGCGATACCACGAGTGGCTGAAGAATTCCGTATTGGCGAATGGAATCAGCAAGTTCTTTTAATTTTTCAGCATCAAATTCCCGCCTTGGTTGGTAAGGGTTGGGGTTAATCTTTTCAACTTCTATCCAAAAAATTGAGTT
This sequence comes from uncultured Candidatus Saccharibacteria bacterium, assembly GCA_964364185.1. Lineage (GTDB taxonomy): Bacteria > Patescibacteriota > Minisyncoccia > Phycocordibacterales > VMEP01 > JAUYLU01. The sequence goes on along the minus strand of CAYIKU010000013.1, from coordinate 4,889 downwards.
GCTATAAGATTGCGGTGGCATAATGATTTGTAGATTGTAGCATAAAATATTTTGCAATAAAATTGCTTTTTACCCGTTCATTAATTAGAATTCCCTTATCGCCTGCCAGTCAAAAACAAGCCGGAGTGGTGGAATGGTAGACACGCACGACTCAAAATCGTGTGACGCAAGTCATGAGAGTTCAAGTCTCTCCTCCGGCACACTATAAAACACAACCCCGCGATATGGGGGGTTGTGTTTTAACTATTTATTACTCTTTAAATATTCAAGCATTGTTACCGCGTCGCTCACTTCCAATGGATCATTTGTGTGGTTATCGGAAAATCCGGGTTCAATAAACATTTTTTTAATAACACTATTTTCAATAAACATACTGTAGCGCCAAGAACGTTCTCCGAACCCTAAATTATCTTTCTTTACAAGCATTCCCATTGCTTTGGTAAATTCACCGGAACCATCGGGCAACATTTTAACTTTTTCCACACCTTGAAGTTTTCCCCATTGATTCATAACAAAAGCATCGTTTACTGAAAGACAATAAACCTCATCAATCCCTAATTCTTTAAATACATCGTATAACGATTCATATCCCGGCAAATGAGTAGAGGAACATGTTGGAGTAAACGCGCCGGGAAGCGCAAATAGGACAATTTTCTTATCGCCAAAAATTTCAGATGATACCACATTTTGCCAGCGAAAAGGATTTGGACCGGCGGCGCTGTCATCGCGCACTCTAGTTTTAAAAATTACATCGGGAACTTTTTTGTTTTCCATATTCATATTTTAGATTTTTATATTTAATAACTCTCACAATAAAAAGTGCTATAGCATGTTTTGTTGTGACAACAGAAATACTCTTTATTATTAACTTGATAATGTTATCATTTCCATCATGCCAAAGCAAAAAATCATTGTGGTACTTGGCCAAACGGCTACGGGCAAAAGCGGTCTTGCTGTTTATTTGGCAAAAAAATTAGGCCTAAACCGACAAATGTCGGTCGGCCGAACAGGTCCTGTTTTAGGCGGAGAAGTGATTTCTGCCGATTCGCGACAAGTTTATAAAGGGCTTGATTTAGGA
>CAYIKU010000013.1:0-3711 GCA_964364185.1 uncultured Candidatus Saccharibacteria bacterium | reverse complement strand
CGGAGAAGTGATTTCTGCCGATTCGCGACAAGTTTATAAAGGGCTTGATTTAGGAACCGGGAAAATCACAAAAAAGGAAATGCGGGGTATTCCCCATCATCTCCTTGATGTTATTTCGCCCAAAAAACAATTCTCAGTCACGGAATACAAAAAACTGACTGAAAAAGCGATTGATGGCATTATTTCTCGCGGTAAAATTCCGATAATTTGCGGTGGAACCGGATTCTATATTCAATCAATAGTTGACGGTATAGTTCTGCCGGAAGTAACCCCTGATTTTAAATTAAGAAAAAAACTGGAAAACAAAGCTGTAAAAGAACTTTATATAATTCTTAAAAAACTTGACCCGCGCCGGGCTCGTGAAATTGATAAAAATAACCCGCACCGTCTAGTGCGCGCTATTGAAATAGCGACCGTACTCGGAAAAGTTCCTCGTCTGGAATCTCGGCTTCAAAATTACGATGTTTTAAAAATTGGATTAAAACTATCGGGCAATTTGCTTAAACAAAAAATCCATATTCGCCTATTCGCGCGCCTGTCTGCGCAGGCAGGAATTAGCCGGGGTATGATAAATGAAGCAAAAAATCTACATAACAAAGGGTTGTCGTGGAAACGAATGGAGGAATTGGGGCTTGAGTATAAATACTTGGCAAAATATTTAAAAAAACGATTAACTAAAGAACAATTAACGAATCAATTAGAAAACGCAATTTGGCAATACGCCAAACGGCAAATGACGTGGTTTAAGCGAGATAAAGAAATTAGATGGTTCAACCCGAAAGATTTAAAAAAGATAGAGAAAGAAGTAGGCGGATTTTTGAAATAGTGAAAATGTATTTTAAAAATAGCTAAACGCTATTTTTGCGAATCATTACGGGCCCACGAGGATTCGAACCTCGGTCTTCTCTTTTGGAGAGAGAAATTCTACCACTGAACTATAGGCCCCTCACTTGCCAATCCCCATTGCAAGTGATGGGCTATTGGCTCTAACAAAAACCATAATATCATAAAAAATAGCCCTTACGGGCTATTTTTTATTTTTTGGATTCTTTATGTACGGTCTTTACCTTGCACCATCTACAAAACTTTTTGAGCTCAATTTTGCGCTCTACTTTCTTTTTATTTTTACGACTCCAATAATTTGTCCGTTTACATTTACCGCAGGCCAGTTTTATAAGTTGAATTTGGGGCATGATTGATTTTTAATGAGCGAAGCGATTATAAAAATCATCACCCCGCCCTACTTTTGTTGTAATTATATAATCAACACGCGTGACCGAATAGGTCTTCCTTGTTGGGCGAAGCGTGTTGATGTAAATACGGCTTTAAAATTATTGTTAAATATAAATTAATTGATGGTTACAAAAGTGGGGCTGGGTAGTTGATTCAATCAATTTATACTAAAACCAGCCTACTATAAAAAGTAAATTAGCGCAAATTTTTATACATAATCAATCATATCCCTAATTCGCACGAATTAGGGATATGAGGAAAACCAAACAATAATAAAAAATTTGTTTTTACTTGAATCTTATTCTACTTCACATACTATAGACCCCTCTTTTGCCTTGTGTGAAAGTTTTACGGCAAGTTCATCTCCTTTCTTGCCCTCTTCAACTTCAACATGGTCAATCTGGAGCGACCCGACATTTTCTTCAAACTCTTCTTCTCCGTGCTTAAATTTAACTCTGTCTCCTTTTTTAAGCGAACCAGTAAGCTTGATTACGGCAACATTTATTTTGTCGTACCAGTGACTGACTTTGCCTATTTCTTTTTCTTTAGCCATAAAATTGCTTATAAACTTAATAAATAGAGCCTAGACCGACTACCATAGGCTGATTCCTCCCCCATTATACTGCCGAGAAATTTGAAGGCAAACGGCGATTATTCAACTGTCACGGATTTCGCCAAATTCCTTGGTTTATCTACGTCAAACCCTCGTTTAGTTCCAACGTAATAAGCAAAGAGTTGTAATGGTACTACGGTCAAAAGCGGTTCAAGCGGTTCTATTGTTTTTGGAACATAAAAGACATTTTCCGCTAATGATAAAATTTTCTCGTCTCCTTCCGTGGCAATCGCAAATATCGGGCCCTTTCTTGCTTTAATTTCTTCAAGGTTTGAGAACATTTTTTCAGAAACGCTATTTTGCGGAACAACCGCCATGGTCGGAAAATTTTGGCTGATCAAGGCAATAGGTCCGTGCTTCATTTCACCCGCGCCATAACCCTCCGCGTGTATGTATGATATTTCTTTCAATTTAAGAGCGCCTTCTAGCGCAACCGGATAATTGTATCGTCGGCCGAGAAAGAGAAAATTTTCGTAATTTTTGCATTTTTCCGCAAGCTTTTCGAGTTTAGCGGATTGGGCTAAAATACTTTTTATTTTCTCGGGAATTTTTTCAAGCTCTTCCAGTAATACTTGAGTTTTAGATTTATTTTTTGAAAGATAGATTGCCATCATAGCAAGAATTGTTAGTTGCGAGAGAAACGCTTTTGTTGAAGCAACTCCTATTTCCGGTCCCGCGTGATTATAAACACCGGCGTCCGTCTCCCTCGCGATAGTGGAACCGACCGTATTGACGATGCCAAGAGTCATCAGTCCGTGTTCTTTCGCTTTGTGAATGGCGGCAAGCGTGTCGGCGGTTTCTCCTGATTGAGAAATTGCTATAACCGCAGTTCCTTCTTCAAACGGTTCATCGCGGTAGCGAAATTCCGAAGCAAAATGGACTTCGGTCGGCAGTTTCGCGATTTCTTCAAAAAGATATTCTCCGACAAGCCCCGCGTAATAGGAAGTTCCGCAAGCCAGTATTAATAATCTTTTTACTTCTTTTAATTTATCTGATACTTGTTCTAATCCGCCCAATTTGACCAAATTATCTTTGCTTTTTATCCTACCTCGAAAAGCGGAACGAATAACCTCCGGCCCTTCAAAAATTTCTTTGAGCATGAAGTGCGAGAAATCGCCTTTTTGGGCTTGTTCTAAATCCCATTCTAAGCGGACAATTTCAAAAGGCGTTTCTTGTTTTTCCAGATTAGTAATGCTGACATTGTTCCGGCTTATTTTGGCGATTTCTCCGTCGCTAAGATATATGACATTTTTTGTCTTACCCACTAAAGCGGAAGGATCAGAAGCTAAAAAGTTTTCATCATCTCCAACTCCTATAACGAGCGGACTTGATAATTTAGCGGCGTATAAAATTTCAGGATTTTTTGAATCAATAATCGCCAGAGCGTATGCTCCCTTTATCATTTTGAGGGTATCAAAAAGCGCGGTATCAAAATCTTTACCGGAGTTTAAAAAATTTTCAATAAGATGGGGCACGATTTCAGTATCAGTCTCCGACAGAAAATTATGCCCCTGATTTTGCAAGTACTCTTTCAGCTCTTTGTAATTTTCAATGATGCCGTTATGAACAACAGATGCGCGTTTTGAGCAGTCATTGTGCGGGTGGGCATTTAATTCATTGGGAGCTCCGTGTGTTGCCCAACGCGTATGGCCTATACCAAGGTGGCCGTCAAAATTACTTTCATTTTCTAAAGATTTTTCCAGCACCTTTACTTGTCCGACGGTTTTTCTGACTTCTAATTTGTTGTTTGTTGTAAGTATGGCGATACCGGCGGAATCATACCCGCGATATTCAAGTGCTTTCAGTCCGTTAATCAAAATCGGCAAAGATTTATTTTCACCTATGTATCCGATAATTCCGCACAT
>CAYIKU010000012.1:0-16740 GCA_964364185.1 uncultured Candidatus Saccharibacteria bacterium | reverse complement strand
TTATATCCCAAAAACCGACTAGATTCTAGCACCTAAAAAACCAAACAATTTTCTTATCAAAAAATGAGAGTTTCAAATTATCTTTTATCTCGTATTGATTATACTGTTGATTGTTTAAACTATCTCAACCCCAATTTGTATATCCAATCGTGCGTGCCTACGGTCAAAAACACAACAGAATTTCCGCCCACAAATCTAAATAAAATCCTATAGTTTCTATCAACACGAAAACTCCACACCTGTCTGCCTTTCTGCCCAAGTTTTTCTGTGTGTAAAGATGGATAAAGTGTAAAGATGGATAAAAAGGATTAAGGATGAAAAACCGTTCTTGTTTTTCCGCTTTCCTGCGAATTTCTACCGGGAGCTTTGAATATCTTGAAAAAAAATTCTTTCGTGACAATAACTTTCAACATCTAATTATTTTCTCAAATCTTTCAAACTGCAAATTTCCTTGACTCTTCCAAGTTTTATATCTCGTTCAGCCACTTGCAGGCTTCGCAGAAAATCCGGGTTGAAAAAGCCAAAATTAGCTGCGACCCTTTCAAATTTATCAGCATCAAAACTGACAGATATAGTCCTACCGGCGTTTCTTTTTTTAATTGTCATGTTTACCGAGTTCATAGTTTTACATTATCATTAAAATTGTATTTTTGCAATCCAAAAATTACCTATATTCTAGCACGTAAAAAACCAAACAATTTTCTTTACCCCATTAGAGATTTCGTGCGCAAAATAAAAAATTCCTTTATTTTATGGTGATTACGCAATTACAAAATTACTTTTTTGTACTGCCCTTACTATCGCACGCGCACTATATCTAACGGGGTTTACAAAAAATTGGGTTTTAAAATCATAATTTTTTGACCCAAAAACCTCTCAAATTTTAGGGTTGATTGTAAAATTTATGTTTCTCTGCCATAATAACGTTTAGATACCAAGGTGGCAAAAATCATTTTTAATTACCTTTACGGAGGTGAAAAATGAAGTACTTTAAAATTTTGTTGGTTTTATTAATTACGATTGTTTTCGCGGGATGTGTGGAAACAAAAACAGAACTTGGCCAAGGTGGAAGTATGGCTACTGGGTCATCAAGCAATGCCGGTCCAAAGGGAGAAGCAAAAGAACTGGCGAGATGCCCAAAAGCAATTGCCACTGTTGAAATTGACGAACCTCTTTCTGGGGTAACGGACGCGACTGCAATGCCATATGCTTATGTGGCGCAAATGTATGGAGTTCCTCAAGACCCACTTCCCCTTTTGAAATTGATGTTCGCGCAAACCGGTTGTTTCCAAGTAGTTGACCGCGCGGCTGGACTTCGCGCCGCAAAGAGAGAGCATGAACTCGTGGAAGCGGGATACACCAGAAAAGGAAACACCTTGGACAAAGGCAATGTTGTTGAAGCGCAGTTCACTATCACTCCCCATATAATTTTTTTTGAAAACAATGCAAGCGGAGACGCCATTATGGCTGGCGCTATCTTTGACTTGTTTGTTCCCGGCATAGGCGGTCTCATTGCAAAATCGTCAATGGTGAAAGAGGCACAGGTACTCCTCACTCTCATCAATAATGAAACGCTTATACAAGAAGGAGTCGCTGAGGGAAGCGCCAGGTCAACAGATACCAATATTGGCGGAGGTGCCATTGGTGTTTTTGGCGGAGCGGGTGGAGGTGTGGGCGCAGGAAGTTGGAATAATACCAACAATGGAAAAGTGGTTGCGGCGGCATTGCTAGACGCGACAAATAAAATTGTGTCTATGGTACAGAATTTGAATGTACCGCAAGTGTCACAACCAGTAACCCAAAAGTAAACTAGTTTATATTTGATTAGAATATAAACAAAAAGTCTCGCATTGCGGGACTTTTTTTATTTTAACCATTTCGTGTCATCGTTTATTTTTTATTCTGTTTTCCACTCTTTCTTAAGAACGCTATAAAGTTTAATATCAACGAAATGGTCGTAAAGCCACTCATATTCTCTTTCTATACCTTCAAATTTAAAATTAAGCCGTTCAGGCACGGCACAACTCCGGATGTTTCCAGCAGCGCATCCGATATCTATGCGGTTAAGCCCTAATTCATTAAATCCGTAATTTATCAGTGCTTTTGTGGCGGTTGTTATAATACCTTTTCTTTCGTGGTCTTTATCTATCCAAAATTCTATTGATGCTTTTTTATTTTTTATGTCAATGTCGTGAAATCCCAATGACCCGGACATTTTCCCTTGGTACCAAATGCCCATATCAAGGCCTGTTTTATTTTTAAAAGTGTCCAGACAATGCTCTATGTATTTTTTTTCATCTTCCTCTCCTTTAACATTATCAACCCAAGGGAACCATTCTCTCAAACGCGCGCGATTTTTATCGGTAACTTCAAAAAATTCTTTCACATCAGAGAGTTTGCGTAATCTTAACGATATATCCTGATTAACTTTTATTTCAAATTCCATATTATTTTTATTTAATTAATTTTTTAACAGCTGTCATTATTTTTTCGGCAACAAATTGGCACTCCTCAACCGACGGTTCTTTCATGCCCGCAAAAAACGAGTTCGGGCTTATCGGCTCGCCGAATGTTACTATTATTTTACTCTTTCTCAAAAAAAAATTTTTGCGATTAAGCCGGAAATTGCCTTCTATGGCTACCGGCACCACCTTGCTTTTAGTCGCATAAGCCAAATAACCGATTCCTCCGTGAGCACTGCCAATACTGCCGTTTTTGGTGATTTTCCCTTCCGGAAATATTAAAAGGCACTTTTTTTCTTTCAACATTTCGAGATGGATATTGAGCGACAGTTTGTAATTTTTAAGCCCTTCACGAACGGGATACGCTCCCCAGAGCTTAAAAAATGCTCCGCCGTAAATAAGCCCGAGTGTTCCGTCTTTTCTATAAAATTCTCTTTTTTTTGCCACATAAAAAACCGGCAATAATTTGGATAAAAAAGGAAGCGAAGCGGGCACTAAAATTGGGTCAAGTTCGCTAGCGTGATTGCTGGCAAAAATCAGCGGTCCCGAAAGATTTTTAATGTTCTCAAATCCGCGGATTTCAAATCGCGCAAAAAATTTGAGAAAAATTCTCGTAGGTATCCAGACTGAATTCTGTAATAAACAAGGCATTGATGGAAATAACATGTAGTCGCTTTGCTCTTTATGTTTCTAAATTAAATTCCTTCTTTTTTAAGCTCTTCAATGATTTGTCTCACTTTCTTCGAGGGAGAACTCGGAAGTTTGATATTTATTTTTATTAAAAGGTCTCCGCGCGTATTCTTCCCGGTTGGCACGCCCTTGCCTTTAATCCTCAACACCTCGTTCGGTGAAATTCCTTCCGGTATTTTCACCTTAAGATCTCCGTCCAGCGCGTGTACTGCGTATTCTCCCCCAAGCAAAGCGTCCGTAAGCTTCACATTTAGATTCATTAGAATATTATTGCCGTCACGAGTGAAAATACTGTCGGCCATAACGCCAATTTTTACATATAGGTCTCCGCTTACACCGCCCTGTACTGCTTCCCCCATTTGAGAAAGGCGAATGATTTCTCCGTTTTTTATTCCCGACGGTATTCGTATGGTAATTTCTTCCTGCGCTCTCCCAACCCCCTTGCCCCTGCATGAATCACAGGGATGAGATGGAACATTTCCACCCCCATAGCACTCCGGGCAAATTCGCACGCTGGTAAATGTTCCTATAAATGAACGCTTGTTTTCGTGAATTTTACCTTGCCCGTTGCAAGTAGAACATTTTTTCGTGTCAGTCCCCAACTTTGCTCCGGAACCGCTGCAACTTTTACAAATTCCGGTTTTCGTAATGAGCACCCGACGCTCTGTGCCAAAAATAGATTCTTTGAGAGGTATGGCAAGCTCTATTGAAATGTCGCGTCCGCGCCGTTCACTTTCGCCCATTCCTCCACCTGTAAAAAATTCGCTAAAAATGTCGCCTATATTTCCCATATTTCCAAAATCAAAATCGCGAAAAGCTCCCGGATCAAAACCAGAAAATCCTTGATAATCCTGTCCTTGGCCTCCGCCCGCGCCACTGAATACGCGTCCGTATGAATCATATTCGGCGCGTTTTTTGTCGTCAGAGAGAATTTGATAGGCTTCGTTTATTTCCTTGAATTTTTTTTCATCTCCCCCCTTTTTGTCGGGATGGTATTTGTGGGCCAGCCGATGAAACGCCTTTTTAATCTCGTCTTTTGAGGCGCTTTTTTCTACCCCCAGCAATTTATAATAGTCTCCAGCCATAGGTAATTAGTATATTCAATTATTCAATAAAATAAAAGCGAGCAGTAAAAAAATTTTACTCTCCCTTGGGGCTATCTTCGTCCTTCTTTTCTTCGTAAGATGCGTCTCTTGGCTCTTTTTCGGCATTTGGGGCGGTTTCTCCAGTTTGCCCGGCTTTGGCCATTGCTTCGCCGATTTTCTGCATTTCTCTGGACAGTTCTTCTGATGCGGTTTTAATCGCACCCTCATCATTGCCGTCTTTTACTTTTTTAAGAGCATCTACTTTTTCCGCAACCGATTTTTTAACATCTTCCGGAATTTTCGCCTCATTGTCTTTAATTGATTTCTCGGCGGTATGAATCAGCATATCGGCGCCGTTTTTTAAGTCAACTAATTCTTTCTTTTTCTTGTCTTCCTCGGCATGAATTTCCGCGTCTTTCTGCATTTTCTTAATATCTTCCTCCGTAAGACCGGAGCTTGCTTCAATTCTGATTGATTGCGTTTTGCCGGAAGTTTTATCTTTAGCCGTTACTCCAAGAATTCCGTTAGCATCCACATCAAAAGTTACTTCAATTTGGGGCATACCGCGCGGTGACGGCGGAATCCCGTCTAAAATAAATCGTCCGAGAGATTTATTGTCGGCCGCGAGCGGGCGTTCCCCCTGCACGATATGAATTTCCACCGAAGTTTGGTTGTCTGCGGCGGTTGAAAAAACTTGCGAACGCGAAGTGGGAATTGTTGTGTTGCGGTCAATAAGCTTGGTTGCCACTCCGCCCAATGTTTCAATGCCGAGAGAAAGCGGGATTACGTCAAGCAAAAGGACATCTTTAACATCTCCCTGCAAAACTCCGGCTTGCACGGCGGCACCCAAAGCTACCACTTCATCGGGGTTGATGGAACGGTTCGGCTCTTTCCCAAAATATGATTTGACCGCCTCGACAATTGCCGGCATTCTGGTCTGCCCGCCGACAAGGACAATTTCATCTATTTCTTCTTTTTTGAAAGGCGAATTTTCAATGGCGCGTTTAGTAATCTCCATTGAGCGGTCTATGTATTCCTTGGCGAGAGATTCCAATGTAGCTCGGCTGATTTTCAAAAGAAGGTGGATGGGGCCGTTCGCGTCCGAAGTAATGAATGGAATATTTATTTCCGATTCAACTGTGGTTGAAAGCTCGTGCTTTGCTTTTTCCGCCGATTCCCTTAAGCGTTGGAGCGCCAACGGATCTTTGGTAACATCAAGCCCTGATTGTTTTTTGAATTCTAGGGCAATCCATCGGATAATTTTTTGGTCAATATCTTCCCCGCCCATATGGGAATCGCCGTCCGTGGATTTAACTTCAATAACATCGTTCCCAACCTCAAGCACGGAAATATCAAATGTCCCCCCGCCGAAATCATAAACTGCAATTTTTTCGCTTTTCTTTTTATTAAAGCCGTAAGCAAGCGCCGCCGCCGTCGGCTCGTTGATTATGCGCTTCACATCAAGACCGGCAATTTGTCCGGCATCTTTCGTGGCTTTTCTCTGCGCGTCATTGAAATAAGCGGGAACGGTGATAATCGCCTCCGTTATTTTCTCGCCAAGTTTTGCCTCCACATCGTTCTTTATCTTCTGGAGTATCATGGCTGAAATTTCTTCCGGCCTGTAGAGTTTATCTCCCATTTTTACCTTGACTCCGTCGTCTTCGCTTTGCTCTATTTTATAGGAAACCGCCCCACGGTCGCGCTTCACCTCCTCGTCTTCATAGCGGTGCCCCATTAAACGTTTTATGCCATAAATAGTATTTTCAGGATTAGTGACAGACTGGCGTTTTGCCAAAAGTCCGACTATGCGTTCATTGTTTTTTGCCAGCGCCACAACAGATGGCGTTGTGCGCGTTCCTTCAATATTTTCTATGATTTTAGGCGCCCCGCCTTCAATAATCGCAACCGCCGAATTTGTAGTTCCTAGATCAATTCCTATTATTTTTGACATAGTTTTTTATTTATTTAAATTATTTTAATTTTCCTCGTACGCAAATACCTTGACTTTAGCTGGACGAATTATCTTATCCTTAAGTATAAACCCTTTTTGAAAAACTTCTTTTACTAAACCGTCCTCATCTTTTTTTTGTGTGGCAATTTTCTCGATGGCGGAGTGTTTTTCGGGATTAAATGGTTCTCCTACTTCCCCTATTGTAATTAGTCCGTGTTGTTTTAATACTCCTTCTAGCTGGCTGTGTATATATTCAACCCCCGTACGCCAATTTTTGTCAACTTTTTCCCACGCTTCTCTGTTCCCAAAAGCAATATTAAAACTATCTAATACCGGTAAAAGTTCATCTATCAGGTTTTCATTGGCAAAAAGTATAAAATCTTTTTTCCATTTTTCCAAATCGTTTTTCTGGTTTATAAAATCAGCTTTTGCTCGTTGCCAGCCTGCTAAATACTCTCCTCTTTCTTCAGTGCATTTTTTTAATTCTTCCCGCAGTTTTTTTATTTTTTGTAAAGGTGTATTTTCATCATTTTCATCCTCAAAAACAACGTCGTTATCGGAAATATTATTTTTCTCGTCAAGATTGCCCGACTTATTAAGTTGTTTATTGTCTGCCATTTTTTATATGTAAAATTCTTAGAAACCAGATTATTATCGTTTTGACCAAGTTGGAGCCTTGCGGGCTTTTTTCAATCCGAATTTCTTACGTTCTGTTTTGCGCGGGTCGCGCTTCAAAAAGCCCAATTTTTTCAGACGGGTTCTCAATTCTTTATCGTAATAAGTAAGCGCCCGGGAAAGGCCGTGCCGTAACGCTGTCGCTTGCGCGTTAGAACCGCCGCCGGTAACAAGCGCCGACACATAGAAATTCTCTCCAAGCGCCGTTTTTTCAAGCGGGTCTTTGACGGTTGCGATAAGTTCTCTAGTTTTAAAATAAACATTAAGTGTTTTTCCATTAACCACAATATCGGTTTTGGGCGCTTTGGTAATACGCACGCGAGCAATAGCCGACTTGCGTCTTCCTACTGCTTCTATGTATTTATTTGTTATTCCATCTAATGGGGAGCCTGCCTGCCGCGACGTACGCGACGCAGGCAGGCGCGCGGAAATGCCCTCACCCACACGGCGTTCGCCTAGCTCGGCTGACGCCGTCGGCCTAGGGAGTGACGGCGAATCGGGAAGTTTAATACTTTTTATTTTAGTTTTTTCCATCCTATTAGAAGTTCCTATTAATTATTTCTTTTAATGAATTTTTGTTAGCGTAGCGCCTTACGGCTTCACTCATGATATTTTAACCTTAATCTTAAACTTCTAACAGGACGAGTCCCATTAGAAATTATTAAGTATTTATTCCGTTATATGAAGTTTTTTCATGCGTAATTTATGAAGTTTATTTTTGGGAAGCATTCCTTCGACGGCATGTGTAATTAATTCTCTAGCTCCCTTCTTGGCCATTACTTCTTCCAATGTTCGCTCTTTAAGTCCGCCGGGATAGCCGGAGTATGTTTTGTGTTTTTCGGTGTGAAGTTTTTTCTGCGAAATTTTAATTTTTCCGGCATTTACCACACGCACCGAAACTGACGCTACGACATTCTTTTTAACATCGGGAGTTTTTTTACCCAAAAGGATAGTTGCTATCTCGCTTGCCAATCGCCCTAAGACCTTTCCTTCCGCATCAATTGTGTAAATTATATCAGTCATATATATTTTCTAAACAAATTCAATTACCGCCATTTTACTGCCGTCGCTTTTGCGTTGTGGTAATTTTATAATTCTAGTGTATCCGCCGTTTCTCTCTTTATACTTTGGCGCGATTTCGTCGCAAAGTTTTTTAGATATTTTTTCTTGATTGCCGAGTTTGGCGGTAATAAAACGACGAGACGCCAATGTGCCTGTTCTCGCTTTAGTCACCAGCCCCTCTATTATCGGTCGAATTTCTTTGGCTTTTGCTTCGGTAGTAGAAATCTTGCCATGAATGATAAAAGAGCGCAGAAGCGATTTAAGGAGAGCGCTTCGCACTTTGGTGACTCTGCCGAATTTTCTTTTTGTATTATGATGACGCATGGTTGATTTTTAATGAACGAAGTGATTGTAAAAATCACCACCCCGCCATATTTTTATTGTTTTTATACCATAAACGCGCGTGGCAGAATAGGCCTTCCTGTTGTGGGCTAAGCGCGTTTCTTTGGTATTTGGACTTACATCAATCTTATTCATAAATTTATTAAACAAATTAAAAATATGGCTGGGGTAAATAAATTATACTTGCTTCGCTCGTTAATTTTATTTATTTCAACATGATGCCATAATTCCCGAGTACGCGCTTGATTTCCTGAATACCTTTTTCACCGAGACCTTCTATTCCAGCTAAGTCGTCTTTTTTCTTGCGTGCCATTCCTCCTAATGTGCGAATTCCTTCGCCAGAAAGAGCGTTTAATGTCCTGGTGGAAAGACCGAGGGAATCCAGTTTAATCTTAAGCGTGTCATCTTCGGCATCGACCTTTCCGTTGTTTTCCTTTTGAGTATCATGTTCGGAAGCTTCTGTTATAACTTCGGGTTCTTTGAATCCGATAATCGCCTTCAATTGGTGAATCATGGTTTCTATGGATTTTTCCAGAGACTCGCGCGGAGTAATGGTGCCGTCGGTCTCGATTGAAATACGAAGTCGGTTGTAGTCAGTGCGGTCGCCTACGCGCATATTTTCTACTTCATAGTTAACGCGACGAATAGGCGTGTATATGGCATCAAGAGCAATAGTGCCGATGTCAACTTTTTCTTTTTGAAGAACTTCTTTGGCGACATAACCAAGCCCCTTCTCTACCGTCATTTCAATTTCAAGCACCGCCGACTTTCCGGTAGTTTCGCAAAGATATTGGTCTTCATTCAACACTTCAACCTGTCCGGGAGTTTTTATATCACCGGCCGTTACTATTTTTGGGCCTTTTACTTTAAGCGTCACCGAATAAGAATCGTCTCCTAAAATTTTAAAACGCACTTTCTTTAAATTGAGAAGAAGCGCGATTACATCTTCTTTAAGTCCGTCAATTACGGAAAACTCATGGCTCACTCCGTCGATCTTTACCGATGTAATCGCGACGCCGGGAAGCGAAGAAAGAATAATTCGGCGCAAAGAATTACCGAGAGTGTGGCCGTACCCGGGATAGAGCCCGTCAATCTCATAAACACCGCCCGTATCGCTTTCTTTGATAATTTTCGGCTTAGAGGGCAACATAATATTGTACTCGCTCATATGCTTGAAATATAAAAAGCTATTAATAATTAACGACTATAAAATTCAACTACTGAACTCAAATTAAACGCTAAATCGGTATTTTTCGGCTTGCTTTGTATCTCGGCTTCCCCTTTCGACGGGTCGAACTTAATCCATTCCGGGTGAGAGTGACCTTCGAGCTTCCTTAAAAGTTCTTTAAACGGCCCTATATTCTTACTTCCTTCTCGGATTGATATCTTATCGCCAGTTTTTACTTGATACGAAGGAATGGTCACTTTTCTTTGATTTACGATAATGTGCCCGTGTGATACAAGCTGGCGCGCGAAGGCACGAGAGCTTGCGAGCCCAAGACGGAAAACTACATTATCAAGCCGTCGCTCGAGAGACTCAAAAAGGGTTTCTGTGGGCGCGCTTCCCACCTTTGCCTTTGCAAACTTTACATAGTTGGAAAATTGCCTCTCTCCTATGCCGTAAGTATTACGAACTTTTTGTTTTTCAATAAGATATGTCCCGAATTCTGAACGAACTGATTTGTGTTTTCGATCAAAATCTAATTTTCCAGGCGGATACGGCCGCCTTTTGTAAGCACATTTGACACGCCCGCAAACGGACTCTCCTAAACGACGACAAATTTTACAAGTTATTCTGCTCATAATGCCAATGTTGTTTATTTTTCTAAACCTTTCTTGGTTTTTTCGGCTTCGGACCATTGTGTGGAACTGGCGTCATATCTTTAATTGAGGTCAAGTCTATCCCTCTGCTAGAAAACGCCCTGATAGCTGATTCACGCCCTGAACCAACTCCTATAACAATTACATCCGCGTCTTTTATGCCTATCATTATTGCTTTCTCTCCCATGAGATCGCCTACTTTTGATGCCGCAAAGGGAGTTCCCTTTTTGGCGCCTTTAAATCCTAGAGCTCCGCTTGAAGACCACGCCAATGTATTGCCTGTCTTGTCGGTAAGCGACACGCGAGTATTGTTGTAAGTTGATTCCACAAATAAAGTACCGCTTACTATTTTTCTTTTAGGAGCCTTGGAAAGAGACCTGGATTTAAGTCCTTGGTCAACTGACCCTCCTTCTTTTTTTACAATTCTTTTTTTTCCCATATTTATTTTTATGTCTTCTCCGTCTTCCTTCTGCCACTACCCATGGTCTTTCTGATATTGCCACGAACCGTTCGTGAATTTGTTTTAGTTCGCTGTCCGCGAACAGGCAGATGTCTTTGGTGGCGGGTACCGCGATAACATTTAATATCTTTTAAGCGCTTAATGTTAGCGGCAACTTCACGCTTAAGATCTCCTTCCAGCTTAATTCCTTCGACCAACTTGCGTATTTTGTTTTCTTCTTCCGCATCAAGTTCTTTTGGTTTTTTACCACAGGGAACCGCGGCTTGATTGAGAATTTTTTTGGCGCGATCACGGCCAATACCATAAAAAACGGTAAGCCCGATTTCTAATCTCTTTTTTTCCGGCAAGGTTATTCCCAAGATCCTCATAAAATAAAAATTAAAATGTAAAATTAAAAAATAAAAATAGATACTTTTTAAACTATCCCTGTTTCTGTTTATGGCGCGGGTTAGCGCAAATAACCCTGACCCGGCCTCCCCGCCGAACCATTTTGCATTTTGCGCATATTTTCTTTATGGAACTTCTTACTTGCATATGAATGAATATAATTGGTTTGTTCCTGCCTGCCGGTAGGCAGACGGTCGAAATATAAACAAGTTTCCATTTTTCCCTCTCTGTCAATTATAAAAACATTTAAAAAGTAGGGCTCAATTGCCCCTTAATTAAAGTAACATTATCCTAACAGACCTACAAGCGTTTTACAACACGACTGCTTGTTTTTCCTCCATACGGGTCAAGCATTACGGAGACCTTATCGCCGACAAGAACTTTTATTCTATGCAGGCGCATTTTGCCAGAAAGATAAGCCAATATCTCTTCATCACTGTTTAGTTTGATTTTAAACAGCGCGCTAGGCAGGGCTTCGATTACGATACCTTCTATTAACGCCTTTTTCTCTCTTTGTGTATCCATTACGAGAACTTGACCATATTAACAAGGGTATTGAGATTAGTCAATATATTACTACCGAGAGAGTAAAAATTTCAGTATAGCCATCCGTATCAGCAAGCCATAATATGCCTGCCTAAAATATGCGGCGTTCGGTAGAATATCAACTTCTACGGAAATTTCGTTAATGCGCGGCAGTGGGTGCATGATAATTGTTTTAGAATTAATTCTACCCGCCACTTTTTGGTCAATTATATATACGTCCTTAAATTTTTCATATTCTTTTACATCCGAAAATCGTTCCTTTTGAATACGAGTCTGATAGATAATCTGAACTTTGTCTATAACAGATTCAAGTTTATCATGCTCGCTATACCGCACTCCGTGCTCGCGTAAGTGATTTTTGATATCTTCTCCTATTTTTAGAGGTCCAGGCGACACAAAAAATATTTCAATATTTTTATACTTGCTTAAAAGATACGCCAAGGATCGGACTGTTCGGCCGTACTTTAGGTCGCCAACAAAAGCAATTTTAATACCGTCGATTTTCCCTAGCTCACGGCGGATTGTATACAAATCAAGCAAAGCCTGGGTCGGATGCTGGCCGGCACCGTCTCCGGCATTGATGATTGGGATTTTGGAAATCGCCGCCGCCCGTTTAGCGGCCCCCATTTCATGATGGCGCAACACAATAACATCAGAATAATTATTTACGACGCGGATAGTGTCTTCCAATGTTTCGCCTTTAGCAGCGGAGGAAAAATCTTGAGCATTCTCGGTAGAAATAACATTGCCACCAAGCCTTATCATCGCCGACTCAAACGAAAACCGAGTTCTGGTACTTGGTTCGTAGAATAGACAAGCCATGATCTTGCCCCTTAGGGATGAATCGGGTTTTTTCTCAAGCTTATCGGCAAGCTGAAATATCTTCTTAATAATCTTCGGGTTTAACTGTTGTGATTCGATAAAATGTTTCATAATCTATATCCGATATCGGTTTATTTCGCCTCTCAATCTATCAGTTTCATTCCCCGGATTATCTGAAAAGATAATACCTCGAGCAAAATTGATAATCAGACCCTTGCCTTTCGAATTTAATCCTGCAGTTACAATCGTTTTCACGTCGCCGCCTTGAGCGCCGATGCCCGGTACCAGAAAGGTCATATCGCCGGTAATTTTTCTTATGGTTTTCATTTCTTTCGGATAAGTAGCTCCTACAACAAGCATACAATTATTATTTTTATTCCATTCTTTTTTTACATTCTCGGCTACAATTTGCCATAACGGCTTCTTGCTAATCTCCAAATCTTGCAACTCTCCAGCGCCGGGATTTGATGTTCGGCATAAAATAATACAACCTCTATCTTTTCTATCTAAAAACGGCTGAATGGCCTCTTTACCAAGATATGGATGAATAGTAATAGCGTCAAAACCGAACCAGTCAAAGAGCGATTCAACATAACATTGATTAGTATTGCCAATATCGGCTCGCTTGCAGTCGCAGATTGTGCATATATCCGGATAATTTTTTTGTAAATATTCTATCGTCTGCTTCAGTTCTCGAATCCCTTGATCGCCCTGGGCTTCATAAAAAGCGATGTTGGGCTTATACGCACTGACATACCGATAGGTCTGCTCAATAATCCATTTATTGAATTCAAACTGGGGAAATTTTAATGATCGGAATTTTTTGGGCAGTTTTGATAACTCGGAATCTAAGCCTACGCACACCAGTGAATTTACTTCATCTACTCGTGAATTATATTTATCAATTACATTCATTTAACAACCGTCTTAAATGTAATTCGTTCCGGATTATCGGGTAATGAACGCGCCCAAAACGGCGTAATAATCAGCTCTGCTTTATCTATTCCAGTATAATTAGCCAATATAGACTGGAAACTTTTTTTTGATTTTCCCAAAAGATCGCTTAAAAGAGCTTCTTGGTCGGATAACCATACTATAGTGGTTGTGCCAGAGAGCGTTACTAAAATGTCCGATATATTTAGGTAGTCTATTAACTCTTTGTCTTTAATACTGAAAGTGAGCATATCAAGCGTTGGGCTTGTTACGGCGCTGTCGTCAAAATCTTGAATCGAGGTTTGAGCAATATATTTAGCGAGAGCGTCGCGATTAAAAATAAGTGCGTATATTTTCCCTGTTTCTTCTATTGTAACTTTTTTCTCGCCTTCCTTGCCTAATATTTTAATATCGTCAAAATCAAAAAATGCGCCGTTGTTGTAAAGAATGAATCCTGGGGGAGTATTTTTCAGCGCATCGCTAAGAAGAGTTTCGCTCAAACGTTTCTTGAGAAGTTCTTGGGCGGTTTCTGCATCCTCGTCGGAAACATTATATGTTGATCCAATCATACCTCCCTCCATGTCAGTTTTTGAACGCGCGTAGAACTTTTGATATTTCAGGTCGCCCTTAAAACCTGGGATGGTGAAATCCGTGCGCCCGATGTTGTATTCCTCGCCTGGCTCATTGGCATAAACAATAGTTTCAACGCTACCGGGCATGATTTTTCCATCAACCATCTTTGTACCGGGAACTATAATAGAATCGTCAATTCTATAAATTTTTCCATCGTTAGTTTCAAAACGTGTGTTCTTGATAAGTTTCTGCGCTTTACTGCTATAAGAATTGTAAACAATTATGGCACCGGATGCTTTTTTCTTTACTTCTTTTAATCCGGTTGCTTGTGATTCCATTTCCTCCGTGGACGACATCTCTATTGTTTCAAAATTAAGCGACATAGAACTTGATTTGCCGGCTAAAAATGTTTTGTTTAAAAAAACCGTTTTTTGCTTGGGGTAGATAGTTATGGTCGCCCCGGCAAAAAAAAGCGACAAGACGAAAAGTAAAAATATAAAAGCAAGACCGATTAAAAGAAAAATTTTGTGACGGCGTTTGAGAGAATATGATATTCTGATACTTTCTCTAAAACGCGATTCCCCTTCATGTAGGCCACCGCGAGTAACGCTCCCTGTGGAAGACACGGGAAAACGCCTTGGTTTCTTGGGTGCTAAAATATCGTCAATGATTAATTTTGACATAATGCTATTATTTCGCCTAACGAGGAGCCTGTGAATGTGCAATCACATTCACAATGTCCGAGCGCCGGTGAAATATTTTGTACTCAGTTATATTTTTTTGCGCGCTTGGCTAAATATAAAGCTTCAAGCGCCATAAATTGGTCTTTTTCTATTGTACCATCAAATAGAATATGTTTAGAGAGCACAGAAAGCCCTACGGGAATAACTGTGAATTTCTCGGCTGAAAGGGCGTATTGTCCGTACTCTTCACTCATAACACTTTCCATAAACCATCTCAAAACATCTACGTCGGAGGCGAGAAATACTTCACTGGGAAGAGTAGTTTTTGAAGATATATTTAAAAGTGCCTCATGGAACATTTTAAGCCATTCTTGCCGGGCTGAAAAAAATACTTTTACGGCTTTTTCTTTTACCGAAGTGTCAAGTTTTCCTTCAGCCATAAGAAAAAGAAGTGACCGCACTTCTTCAATATTTTTTTTACAAATCTGAGCACTTCGCCTTAAAACAAAATTTCGTCCCAATGGGAAAGAAATTGACTCTTTGATATTTTGGTTTTTAATTAAAGCAATATCGGTAACTTCACCGCCTACATCAATAAGAAGGAAATCGCGGCATTCGCTGAAAATATCTCTGATTGCTGTAAAAAACGGCAATAAAAATGTGTGAAATACGATAGGGCGATGAGTAATTTTTTCTACTCTTTCCCGTATCTTTGTGATAATATGCTCCGGGGCAATACTTAAAAAAAGAGAAAGTTCGACATTTTGAGCCATAACACCGAAAGGATTTTCCGTATGATACCCGTTTAGTGCTATATTAACAACTTGTTTTTCAATAAAATAAGTATGTTCTTTCAAGCGAGTGTAGTTGGCGATTTCTTCCTCTTCAAAACGCCTTGCTTCATCATTCACTATGGAATTAAAAATATCTTTGGTAAAAACAAATCTTTTGTCTTTTTTAAGGGAAGTCTTTCGTACTTGAGACGCATACCACGGCGAAGCCATAAAGCAATGTACGATTCTGGGTTTCTCTTTTGAGACTTTAAAAAGAGAAGTGATAGAGGATTCAACCGCGCCGAGCATTAAGTTGACGAAACGGTCAAAGCGGAGGTGTTCCTGAAATTCCAGTTGTGTCCGCACGCTTCCTGTGATTATCGGCTGTATTTTAGGGTCGGAAGAAATACGCGCAAGCGCCGCGCCGACACTAGCACTACCTATATCAACAATCATTACAACTTCTTTTTTATGCGAAAAAAATGAAAAAAGACCCATATATGTTATTAAAAGTATATCACGAGATTATTCCAATACCGCCTTAATTCTCCTTATTAAAACCCGAACTTTTGACCTTGTGGATAACCTTGACTTTTAATAACCCTTCGTTTATTATTATTATGTCATTCGTAAATCGCCACGCTTCGTGGCGATTTACATTTATACATCCCTTCTTATCCTCATTTTCCAACTATCAATATTAATGAGGTAAACTTTTTCTTTATTATCTCTTACCACACTCTTTAGTCGAGTAGAAAGTCTCTTTGTAATAATTCCGGGTTTTCTCGCTCCTGCATTTGATGAAACAACATAAACTTTTGTGCCTTTTTCTATCACCTTTCTAATTAAATAATCAAAATCTCCATCTCCTGTAAAAATAAGAAATTCCCTGTCTGGACCAGCTTCTTCCATCGCGTCAACAGTCAAATCAACATCACAATTCGATTTTCGATTATATCCCATATCAACTATTTCTATATTTTCTTTACCACAATTAATACACTTAACTGAAATTGTTTTATCTGGTCTTTTGTATGAAAACACTGTCTTTGTCTTTACCAAACAACCATTTTGGGTTAAAGATTCAAACTCATTTGCGGTTTTAATATCTCCTTCATCAATACCGGAATAGAAAAAAACTTTTTCACATTTCCATTTATCTTTAAGATATTTAATGAGTTTATGCCAATCAATTATAAAACCCAACAATTTACTGGTAGTACTAGCGGTATTTTGAACATCTATGAATGCAAATCTTTTTATGGGTATTTGTATTGCCATATAAATTATATTACACCATTTTCAACAATTTTTATTTCGTCTTCCATAAGCCCGTAGAGTTTGTAAACTTCCTCGCTAATTTTTCATAAATTTAACCTATTCTAACACCGCTTTAATGCGGCGAATACCAGCGGAAACTGCTTCTTCTTTTGTGATTTTAAACACAGCCTTCCGGGTGCTCCCGTCAGTCTCCA
>CAYIKU010000011.1:0-17092 GCA_964364185.1 uncultured Candidatus Saccharibacteria bacterium | reverse complement strand
ATTCACTAACACAGCGTCCGAGCGAAGGCGGAACATTGTACCCAGTTATATTCCGTCTATAAGAAGTGTGACACTCCTTATAGGCCTCTTTTTGTTGTTTCCCCCGATTCCCGCCGATGCCAGCGTGATGTCTTTTATGGACGGACTTCTTGGCAAAAAAACCACAAAAGATGAAAAAAATTCCCAAAATATCCCTCTTCTTAGGGCAAATCTGGGAACAGAGCAAAATGCCCGCGGGGGTGGCGACATTACCATTGTCGATGATAGCGCTATTTCTTCAGACGCCGGTCCCCTCGGCACCTCGATTGATTTTGTAGACAACCAATCGGATGAGATAAGTATTTATGTAGTTCGTAAGGGTGACTCAATATCCCAAATTGCTAAAATGTTCGGCGTTTCCCCTAACACAATTGTTTGGGCGAACGACATAGAGGGAGGCATCATTAGCGACGGCCAAAAGCTCATCATTTTGCCAGTATCCGGCATCCAGTACACCATAAAAAACGGGGACACTATAAAGAAAATTAGTGATAAATACAAAGCGGATACCGAGGAAATCCTAAAATTCAACGGTATTGCTCTTGATACAAAACTTATTGCCGGCGAGACTATTATTATTCCAGATGTAGAAGGGACTGCCGTAAAACAAAGCATTAATTCATTGAGCCGTCCAACATCTCGTCTTTATGGCACTAGCGGACCTTCTTATGATGGATATTACATAAGACCTATTGCCGGCGGATATAAATCACAAGGATTACACGGCTACAATGGTGTTGACTTAGCAACTTTCCGCGGTGCGCCAATTATTGCTTCAGCGACAGGAGATGTAATTATAAGCAGGCAGGGAGGATGGAATGGCGGTTACGGAAATTATATAGTTATACAGCACGGTAATGGTACTCAAACTTTGTATTCGCACAACAATGAAAATATCGTCAGCGTCGGCGATAGAGTCGTCCAAGGGCAAGTCATTGGTTATGTAGGCAATACCGGGCGTTCAACAGGTTCCCATCTGCATTTTGAAGTTCGTGGAGCCCAAAATCCATTTTAAAAATATACATAAATACATAAAATAAAAAATCCTCGCGTTTTTTGTGAGGATTTTTTATTTATACTGATTTTAATTTTCCTGTATAGTTTTTTCTTTTCCAGACCTCGCTATTTCGATTAAAGTTCTTTTTATAAATTTTTCCACCAACTCGCTTCTCCTTGGTATTTGTCCAGAACTTCCCGAAAGACCTCCAACCAAATTTCTTATTTTGAAAATTGATTCATTTCCGGATTTATCTGCTAACAATTCACCAATAGTTTTTCCTTTAAGGGCCAACCACTCTACGGATTTATCTCCCGGTAAAGCGCCAAATCCCCATAATCCTTTTTTGCCGAAAATAACATCTAATTTAACCGTTAGCATATTGCGCGCGTCTTCTATGGCGGCTATATCCGGACCCCGCAATACACCCTCAAGATTTTCAGATGGCGTATCAAAATATGCTTCAAGCATTTCTCCGCTCATTGTGCTTTTTGCGCCAAGATAAATATTTTCCGCTGATTTATTTAAAACTATTTTTTCTTTTTCGTCAGCCATTTGTTAATTATAGCAACTTGATTTTTAAAAATAATTTTCTTTTGGGCGGTATTGGAAAGCTTCCAGAGCGTGTGATTCTTCTATTTCGTCTTTATCATCCAAGTCAGCGATGGTGCGGGCCAATTTCATCATTTTATGGTATCCACGGGCGGAGAGTTTGAGTCGTTCCGCGCCTTGTTCCAGAATTTTTTTCACCGGTGGCGTAAGGTTTATCGTCATTACCAAATCGCGCGCACTCATTTCGCTGTTCATACGGATTTTTCTTCCCAAAGATGCAAAACGCGTTTTTTGTTTTGCCCGCGCTTGGGCGACCCTTTCACGCATATCCTCGCTTTTTGCTCCGCTTCCCGCGCGCTCCGATAGTGTCTTATACTCAACGCCATCAACCGAAAGCCATAAGTCAATGCGGTCAACGATGGGACCGGAGAGTTTGCGCCGATATCTTGAAAGGTCTTGCGGACTGCATACACACCGTCGCATATTTGATTCGTAAAATCCACACGGGCACGGGTTCATTGATGCGATTAAAGTTACTCGCGCCGGGAAAATCGCGGATCCTTTTGCCCGCGCGATGCTTATTTTCCCGTCCTCAAGCGGTTGGCGGAGCGATTCAATCACGCGCTTATCAAATTCTGGGAACTCGTCGAGAAATAAAACTCCGCGATGAGCCAAGGTGATTTCGCCCGGGCGCGGTATTGTTCCGCCCCCGACAAGCGACACATAGGAAGAAGTATGGTGCGGGGCGCGAAACGGTGGCAGAGTCACCAATCCTTTTTCTAAAAGTCCAGCCACCGAATAAATACTACTGACTTCAAAAACTTCTTCCTCAGACAATTGCGGTAAAATTCCGGAGAAAGCGCGCGCCAGCATTGTTTTTCCAGTGCCCGGCGGTCCATACATACCGACATTATGCCCTCCGGCGGCGGCGATAAGTAATCCTTGTTTAGCAAAAGTTTGTCCCTTGATGTCCTGAAAATCTAATTGCGCCTCTGTTTTATCATAAATTATTTTAGTAGTTGGTTTTTCACCTATTTTTTTAGATTTTGGGTCATTTTTAAAATGTTCCGCAAGAGCGCGAAGGGTTGTGACGCCAAAAACATTTATTCCTTCTACAAGCGCCGCTTCCTCGGCATTTTCTTCTGGCACGTAAAGTTCTTCAAACCCTCTGGCGCGTGCTTCTTTGGCAATAGAAAGTGCTCCGCGCACTCCCCTCACATCGCCCGAGAGCGAAAGTTCACCGACAAAAAGTTTTTTTTCCGGGTTGAATGATATTTCTTTTGAAGCGAGGAGATACGACAAGGCAATCGGCAAATCAAAAGCCGGTCCTTCTTTTTTAAGTTCTGCCGGAGCGAGTGATATGGTTATTTTTTGATTTTTTTGTTTAGGAGCGCTGAATCCGGAATTTTTTACGGCGGCGCCTACGCGGTCGCGTGATTCTTCTACGGCTTTGTCCGGTAGTCCTACTACTCCAAATTGGTAAAGACCCCTTGCTATATCGGCCTCAACAGAAACAATATGCGCATTGAGTAGTGATACTTGCGCCGAGTAGGCTTTTGATAGTCCCATTTTACAAAACTTTATTTTAAGTGCTCTAGACAGGTGCGGGCGCCGGGGTTTGCCTCAAGACGGAGTTCTTCTATCGGCTCTCCGTCAACTTCACATAAACCATACGTTCCTTTTTCAATATTTGAAAGCGCAAGTGTTATTTCCAATAAACGCATCTCAAGTTCTTTTTCTGTGGATATTCTTTCTTCAAAATCTTCAATTCTATCGGCAGTTTCATTTTTATCCGCATCCGGGATATTAAGGTCAGAGGGAGTGGCTTCCCAATCGTTTTTATTCCCGGCCACTTGTCTGCCAAGAGAAAACAATTCCCCTTCAAGTTTTTTCTTTTCTTCCTCTAGTTTTTTTCGAAAATATTCAATATCTATAGCCATAAATGCAATTATATCATGCCAAGGACTACTTAACAGTAGGTTCCGGGGCGTTTAAGCGGTTGACGACCTCGTTTAAGGTATCTTCTCCGGTAGTTATGACAATCGTTTCTTTGTTTGGTATCGCGTAAATAAGTGCCGCTTTCCCATTTTTGTCTAAGATTGCCCTAGAGTCTATGTTTTTAATCGTAATATCGCGGAATTCTTCATCAAGAAGATATTTGTTTTCGTTTACAAATTTTGTTCCCAAGAAAGGAAGGATGTCTTCCGGCATATCCCTTTCCCATTTTAAGAGCCCCAGGAAAGCATTCTCATAAAAATCAGTTTTGAGTATTATAAAAGCCGAATTACCGTTGAAAGCATGCACGCCGACCATGAACTTCGGGTCAAGCGAACGCAGAAGCACGGATGGTATGCGCGTGCCAAGAATAGAAAAAAATCTCTCTGTGGTAATGGGTTCTTTGGTGATGGTTTCTTCAGTTTCGCCCACCGTTTCCGTTATATATATATTTTCTATACTATCAAGGCGAAGCGTGCGGCTTTCTATTTCTTCCCTTATTTTAGCGCTTATTTTCAACTCTGAAAGACCCGTTATTTCTACTTCTTTTTGTTTTTCCGAGAATATGAGCGGTGTTATTTTTGCTTCAATGGCGGTAACTTGGTTTCCCCTTTTTTCCAGCATTACAAATCCTATAAAACCCAATCCCCCCAGGAGAGAGAGTAGTGTTAAGAATAGGAGAATAAAATTTTTTCTGGAAGCACTTTTTACTTCCGCGATTTCGTCGGATTTCTTCTTTTGCTCGGCTATGGCGATTTTAATAACCGACCCCTTTTTTTCTTTCATAGTTAGGGCGATATCGCTTTCAAATGTTCGTATTATCCGCGAAGGCGCGACTATAGGCCCTTCGGTGTTTGCATGAGGCGCCGCGACAGGAATTTCAATTTTTCCGTCGCTAGAAATATTTATTGTTTTTTGTTCTTCTTCCATCCCGTTAGAGGCAGGTCGCGTTCGTAGAGTCCTGCGCGTAATTATTATTAAAAAACTTACTTATTGCTATCATATTATGTTTATTTAAAAAATTTACTCGACCGCGGTCTCTAAGGGACCATCCTGTTAAAAACCAGCCTGCCATCGCCTAATGCTTAGCATGTGATTGTATAAATTATATTGTAAATATGCCACATTATCTAAATTACCACGATTATTGCTCTGGCATTGGCGGGCAGGTAGGAAATGCAAGCTGATAATAGTACTACATTTATATCTATGATTGGCCACAGACATTCAAGATAAAGTTGATACCCTTTATTTTTTCTGCGAAATTCCCTTACGGGTTGCAAATAGAGGGTCGGCGTCTTTAAGGGAAAGCGAAATGCGTCCGCGTTCGTCTATTTCTCTAACAACAACAGGAATGATTTCTCCAAAACCGATAACATCCGTTACCTTCTCTATTCTAAAAGGCGCGAGTTCGGAAATGTGCACCAACCCTTCGGTATCGGGGGCAATTTCCACAAAAGCGCCGAAGTCGGCCAGTCGCGTTACCTTACCCATGAATCGCTCACCCTTTTTATATTCGTGCGTAATTTTTTCGATTATCTCAAAAGCTTTATCCGTAGAACCATTCCGACCTACTATTGTCACGACACCGTCGTTTTCTATATTGATTTCGTCCACCCCCGTTTTTGCTTTGATTTCTTGTATTACCCTTCCGCCCGGGCCGATGACACTGCCGATTTTTTCAGGATTAATTTTTGTAACCAGAACGCGCGGAGCAAAAAGAGATAGTTCCGGTCTTGATTTTGGAATCACCTCCTCAATGGTGTCTAAAATTTTTAGGCGTGCTTTTTTGGCTATGGCGAGCGCTTCTTTGAGCACACCAATGGAAACGCTATCTAATTTTATATCCAGTTGGATTGCGGTAATTCCTTCGCGCGTCCCGGCGACCTTTAAATCCATATCGCCATGATGATCTTCCGGCCCTTGAATATCGAGGAGGATTTTATATTCTCCCCCCTGCGCGCTCATAAGACCAATGGCGATTCCGGCCACAGGTAAAGTTATGGGCACGCCACCGTCCATTAACGCTACGGTTGACGCGCAGACTGATGCCATGGATGTAGAGCCATTGGAAGACATTGATTCTGATACTATGCGCACAGTGTAAGGGAAAACCGTTTCATTCGGAAGCACCGGCAGAAGTGCTCTTTCAGCAAGAGCCCCGTGCCCGATCTCGCGACGATTAGTACCGCCGACTCTTCCTGTTTCCCCTCCCGAAAACGGCGGGAAATTATAGTGGTGCATGAAGCGTTTTTTTTCTTTTACCTCGATATTATCGATTAATTGCGCTTCATCCGGACCGCCAAGAGTAAGAACCGACAGAACATGCGTTTCGCCACGATAAAAAATTCCAGTTCCGTGAAGTTTAGGAGAAAGACCCCCCGCCTGGGCGTAAAGATTCCTTATTTCATCCATTGCTCTGCCATCGGCTCTTATACCGCGCACAGTCGCGCCGTGGTGAAGCGCGTCATTAACGGCGCTTTCATAATAATGATGCGCGGGTGCCAACTTTTCGTCAGGCAACTTTTCCCTTAACAACTTAAGCCATTCGTCTTTTAATTTTTCAATTTTATTCCACCCAGTTTCACCGCTGAATACGGCGCCATCAATTTTTGACGCGATTGACTCATTAAAAATGTTTTTTGCCCCGTCGCTTAATGTTTCAACTTCTATTTCTTGCTTTGAAACGATTCTTTCCTCGGCGATTTTTTTCTGGAATTTTTGGAGCGTTTCTATTTCAATAGAGGCGCGTAAAATGGCTTCCGCTATTTTTTCTTCTTTAATTTCAGACGCGCCCGCTTCAAGCATGCTTATATTTCCGTCTTTGCCGGAGACGATTAAATCAAGTATTCCTTTTTCTCGCGCTTCAAATGCGGGATTGATAATAAAGGGTGTTAAACCCCTTGTTTCGACTTCGCTCGGATGCTGTGTACGAGAGTACTCATCCACGCGCTCTTCGCTCGTCTGAATAAATTCTTCCTCTTTAATCCCTACTCTTATTGCCGAAACAGGCCCGTTCCAAGGGATATCGGAAGTTAGAAGCGCGAGCGATGTGGCATTGATGGCTAAAATATCAGGGTCATCAACACCCATTGAAAGAACGGTAATTATAATCTGCACTTCATTTCTTAGGCGCTGATCAAAAAGCGGGCGGATAGTGCGATCAACCATTCGCCCGGAAAGAATAGCCGTGTCGGACGGTCTGCCTTCTCGACGGACAAAGCGACTGCCTAAAATTTTTCCCGACGAATAGAATCTTTCCTCATAATCCACGGTGAGGGGGAAGAAATCAATTCCTTCGCGCTTGTCTTTGGACATTACTGCCGTCGCAAGCACTATTGTGTCGCCCATGCGAAGCATCACCGAGCCGTTTGCTTTTTCGGCTAAGTTGGAAAAAATCGCGGAGATTTTTTTCCCGCCGATTGAGACTGTGTATTCTTGCGTTTTCATTCTTTATAGTATACCTCGTGAGATAAAATATCGGAATTATATTGTAGAATGCCAAACAACAATTGTTTTTAAGATCTCCCGTGTTGTCGATAACCCATCAAATATTTTTTCGGGTCGTCGCACATATCAATAAAATCATCAGCTACTTCTTTTAATTTAGCGGAAGAAGACTTTCCAAAAGATATAATTTCAACCTGAAGTCCGGAAAGTTTTAAATATTCTACAAGCGGTATGAAATCACCGTCGCCAGATACTATAATCACCGTATCTAATTTTGAAGAAAATTTTATAGCGTCAACAGCAAGTCCTACGTCCCAATCGGCTTTTTTGGCTCCGCCGGCGAAAATTTGAAGGTCTTTTGTTTTGGTTTCTATTCCCAATTTTTCAAGAGCGTCAAAAAAATTAGACTCCTCACCACCTTCTGTTGTTATGACATAGGCAATAGCGCGCACCAGTTGACGTGCTCCAATGGCTTCTTTCATTATTGCCGAGAAATTTACTCGCGCTTTGTATAAATTTTTGGCGCTATGATATAGATTTTGCGTGTCAATAAAAATACCAACGCGTTGTGTTTTGTGTTTTATTACAGACATTTGTTCAGTGATTAGGGTTTAGCGTTTAGGTGTGTTGAGTTATTTTTTCCTACACCCTAACCGCTAAATACTATTTTAAATTAAATTTTTTGGCGAGCGCTTGATATCTGTCTTTGTGCTTCTTTTGCAGATACTTCATGTGTGTTCTGCGGTCAGCCACCATTTGTATCAGCCCGCGTCTGGAATGGTTGTCCTTCTTGTGTTTTTTTAGGTGACTTGAAAGTTCCTCAATACTTTTAGTGAGCAAAGCAATTTGCACTTCCGGGGACCCAGTGTCCCTTTCGTGGATTTGATGTCCTTTTACGATTTTTTCTTTTTTCTTTCCTTTTAACATTGTTTTTAAAGAATATCACAAAAATTAAACATTTGCAAGGTTTTTGGGTAATACGGCTCCAATGTGTTGATTTTTCATGACCAAGAACAAGTTCGTAAAAGCATTTTTCGCGTTTTGTTTTTACTTCATATTGTGCGACATTATGAGGTATAATAAGTCATAATAAATATAAATGGCTAAATTAAACGAACTAGAACGCGAATTCCTTGAACATCTTGAAATTGAAAGAGGCAGGAGTTTAAAAACCATTGAAAACTATAAGCATTATCTTGACCGCTTTTTTTTCTTTTTAAAAAACGATAATCCCAAGGCAATCACTGATGATGCTATTCGCGAATATCGCTTATGGCTTAATAGACAACCAGCACCAAAAACTGGGGTTTCTTCCGAAACACTCAAGAAAAAGACCCAAAATTACTATTTGATAGCATTACGAAGCTTTCTCAAATACTTAAGAAAGCGAGGAGTTGATTCATTCGCGCCCGAGAGAATTGAGCTTGCTAAAATATCGGAACGTTCACTTGACCTTATAGAGCCAAAAGACCTTGACCGCTTACTTAAAGCCCCGGACGGAGACGATATTAAAAGTCTAAGGGACAGGGCAATACTGGAACTTTTCTTTTCAACGGGTCTTCGCGTGTCCGAGCTTTGTTCCCTATCACGCGACCTTGACCTCTCTCGCGATGAATTTTCCGTGCGAGGCAAGGGGGAAAAAGTGCGCGTAGTGTTTCTTTCGCCCTCTGCCAAAGAAGCGGTAGGAGTTTATATAAAGAAACGCGCAGATGTAGACGATGCCCTTTTCGTGCAACATGGCCCAAGAGCGAAAGACAAAAAAGATTTGCGTCTCACTCCGCGTTCTATTGAACGAATTGTTAAATATTATGCCGTTAAGGCGGGAATTTCTAAAAAAGTAACTCCTCATGTTATTAGACATAGCTTTGCCACAGACCTTTTACAAAATGGCGCTGATATTAGAAGCGTGCAAATGATGTTAGGGCATTCAAATATCGCCACCACGCAGATTTATACCCACATAACGGACAAACAATTAAGAGAAGTACACAAAAAATTCCATAATCGTAAGTAAAATAGCCTTAATAATAAAAATGTATTTAGTATCTTGGAATATCAACGGTATAAGGGCGGTTCATAAAAAGAATAAAATTCTACCGCTTTTTATTAGCGAAAATCCAGATATTTTAGCCTTTCAGGAAATAAAAGCGGAATTTAACCAGATTCCCGAAGAAATCAAGGATATTAAAGGTTATTTTTCCTATTTTGCGCCGTCAAAAGTAAAAAAAGGATATAGTGGGGTTGCTGTTTACACGAAAATAAAGCCAGATAAGGTTGAATATGGTATTGGAATAAGAAAATTTGACGACGAAGGACGAGTACTTGAACTTCATTTTAAAGATTTTATATTTTTTAATATCTATTTTCCTAATGGCGGTGGTGGACCGGAACGGCTCGCCTATAAGCTTGAATTTTATGATGCTTTTCTGTCGCATATTGAAAAATTAAAGAAAAAAGGCAAATCAATCATTTTTTGCGGTGATGTGAATACGGCGCATGAAGAAATTGACCTTGCCAGGCCGAAAGAAAACGAGGAAAATACTGGGTTTTTACCAGAAGAGCGGGCTTGGATTGATGAGCTTATATATCACGGATATATAGACACTTTTCGCCATTTTAATTCTCACAAAAAAAACACTTACACCTATTGGGATATGAAAACGCGCGCTCGCGATAGAAATGTTGGCTGGCGGATAGATTATTTTTTTGTGAGTGGCGACTTAACTAAGAAAATAAAGTCCGCCGGGATTTTACCGGAAATCTACGGCTCGGATCATTGTCCTATTTACCTTGAATTTTAAGTAAAGAAAATATTATTTTACCCAATGGCGCTTGCGTATTTCATCGACTTCTTTCTCCTCCTCCTCTTCTTTTTTCCCCTTGCCACTCTCTCCTAGTTCTTTAAGTTTATTATTGTCTAATTTACTAAATTCAACCGCTCTTTTTTCTAAATATTCAGGATTGTTTTTATCCGGGTCGTCAAACATTTCTTCAAGCAAGGCGTGAAGAATAAATCCGATTCTTGGCCCCGGTGTTTCTTGTGTAACACTCATTACTTTTTCCCCGTCAATTTTTAACATTCCAACCGATATTGGCGCACGCATAGCTTCTTCTATCATCGCCTCATATTTTCTAAGTCTATATGGAGTTTCTTTTGGTCTGCCCATACCAATGCGATCGCAGGCGCGAACTTTCATTAAGTCCCAAACATTTTCTGGGCCAACATTACGGACAAGCCGGCGTACAGCGGATAAAGTAATTTTATCCACGTCGGAAAAGAACAAATGATAACGGACAAGTTTAAAGACAGTGTCCGTTAGATTTTTAGGAAACTTTAATCTTTCCATTATTTTCTTTGTTACACGGCCACCAACTACATCATGGCCATAAAATGTGTAATCTTTCTTTTCGTCCGACCATCTTCGTGTTTCAGGTTTTGAAACATCATGAAACAATGCGGCAAGTTTCACATGTAACGGCCATTTTCTATCAGCAGAATGTTGCACGGCACGCAGGTTATGTTCCCAAACATCATAAATATGGTCGCCGTTCTGTTTCACATGTAACCCAAGTTCTGTTTCATGAATAACATATTTCAAAACTCCAAGTTTTTGCATGAGAATAATTCCGAACATTGGACTATCTGACATTATTATTTTTATAAATTCATCTCGTATTCTTTCTTTTGAAATGTATTCAAGTAAATTAACCTTATTTTTCAACGCTTTTTCAGTATCTTGGTTAATCGTGAAACTAATTTCTGTTGCAATTCTTACTGCTCTCAATATTCTAAGAGCATCTTCTTCAAATCTTTCTTCAGGATTTCCAACAGCTTTTATTATTTTGTCCTTTATGTCATTTTGTCCTTTATACGGGTCAACAATTTGTCCTTTAGAAATATTGTAGGCAATTGCATTGATAGTAAAATCTCTTCGCGCCAAATCTTCTTCTATGTTTGAAACAAATTTTACTTGATCAGGTCTTCGGTTGTCAGAATATTTTCCCTCAGTTCTATATGGCGTAATTTCAACTACTTTTAATGTTTCATCAACAACATCTTCATTTACTACTCCAACAGTTCCGTAATCATTTTCATAAAAAGTATTTTCAAAAATTTTTTGAATTTGTTCAGGTGTTGCGTTAGTTGTGATATCCCAATCTTTTGGTTTTTCTTCGCGTAGCATATCGCGGACACATCCGCCTATTACATATGCTTCAAAACCAGACGCCTCAAGGCGTTCGGCGATACCAGATATTTCTTTGGGTATAGACAACTTCATTATTGAAGTATATAACATTTTATTGTTTCTTCATTCATTTTTATTTAGTTTAAAAAATAAAGAAGCTTTCATTTATCCTTACTCCCAGTTACAATGTTTTCTAATGAGTCTACGGCAACGAATAGCGGAGAGCCAAGTCCCTTCTAATGCCCCTGTGGTGAAATGGATATCACAACAGTCTTCGGAACTGTTGTTCCGGGTTCGAGTCCTGGCGGGGGCACTATATAGAGCCCGAGTCAGTTTTTAAGTTATTTGTTTTTTATGATAGAATTTTTCTGTTAGCCAGTGGAAATAAAAGCTATTTAAGCGGGTATGGTTTAGTGGTAGAACACGTCCTTGCCAAGGATGAGACGGGGTTTCGATTACCCCTACCCGCACTGTATACAAATGTCCTTTATAAAAGACAACATAAAATTTTTTATTTAAATACCAAATGGGTAATAATAAGCATTTTTTACGAAAAACTGTGGATAAGTCTGTTGATATGTGAATAAGACATGTCTGTTAGTTAACAAAAAAGACAATGTTTTTAATCGCCTGATAGTTAAAATATGTTTAAAAATAAGGCTATTTTTATAAAATAGGCAATAAATGTCTCTGATTTCTTAAATAAGTAAATTATGTTTCATGTGAAACATAAAATGCTATATATAACTTGATACAATATTTCGCCGTCGCTCGGACATCGTGAATGTGATTACATATTCACACGTTCCTCGCTAGGCGAAATAAGAAATTTCTTTGTGAAAGATAAAAATATACAAATTGGGTTTCTTGGTGAAGATATTGCTTCTATTTTTCTAAAAAATAAAGGTTTTATTGTTGTTGGGAAAAATTATAGAAAAAAATGGGGAGAAATTGATGTTATTTGCAAAAAAGAAAAAGTAACCCATTTTATTGAAGTAAAAACTATTGTTGGAAAAATTTCTTCCGGAATTATGCCGGAAGAAAATGTTCATCGAGAAAAGCTAAAACGGCTTTTCCGGACAATAGAAACTTATTGCGCGGAAAATAAAATGGGGGATAGCGAATGGCAACTTGATGTTATCGCTATTTTTCTTGATATTGACAGCAAGGAAGCGCATATAAGAATGACTGAAAATATCGTTGTAGAATAGCGATTTTAAGCATGTTATGTTAAAATCGTTTTGTATCATAAGGTTTTTCGGGGCGTAGTATACCGGTAGTATATCTGGTTTGGGATTATTTTCTTTCTCGGGGCGTAGTATACCGGTAGTATATCTGGTTTGGGACCAGACGGACCGAGTTCGATTCTCGGCGCCCCGAGAAAGAAAATAATCGGAAGTCCGCGGGACTTCCGCGGGAATTTTAATAAAAAATTCAGACGGACAGAGTTTGGTTTTCGGCGCCCAGGCATAGATATTGACCTGGAGTTTAAATGGGTTTTTGCGAGAACTAAATTAAATTCCTTATTTATTTATCGCCTCAATAATAATCGTAGTTAGTTTTTCGCGCGCTGTTTCATTAAAATCTGTAGCGAGGGTTTTCACATCAGTTTCAAGGAAATCCAGGAATTTTTTACCGGATTCTTTTTCAAACACCATCTTTATGTAGGGCAAAGTAACGGCTGTTAGCTCGCGGTCGCCGGTTATTTTTTCGCCAGTTGCTGTTGTAATAATACCCAAGAGATTGCCGGAGATTAAGCTGGTTACGGCACCGCCCGAGGCGCCCTTCTGCGATAATATATTTCCTTTTATTGAAAATAGGTCTGTGGTGCTAGGCGAGTTAAAATAATAATTTTTTTCTATATTGGAAACGCTTGAGGTGAGCCATAAATCTCGCTGTAAAACAATTCCGCCGAGAAATCCTGCTGGATAGGCCGCGAGAAGCACCGGTGTCTCAATTATGAATATTTCCTCCGTTTCAGGGGTTGAATAGGGGAATAAGGTGGGAATTACAGCGCTCGCGGGTATTACTCCCATTATTCCTAAAAAGGCGTAATCATTTTCACCTGTGCCGGTAGGGTCTTGCTCTTTTATTTTCACAGCGTTTTCTTTAAGCCACGATTCTGGAAGATAAATAAGTTCTAGCGTGTAAAACGGCGTTGCGGGGCTTCCGGTACGTCCTACGCAAGTTATAAAATCTTTCATTTGATAGTTTTTAAGTAGAAAATATTGGCCGATATGGGCGCTTGTGAGCACAATTCCTTTATCGCTTATTACCACACCACTACCGGAAAGCGGTTTTAGGTCGCTGTCTGTTTTAATAGTGCAAAATATGTTTATTATCGCGCCACGGAGTTTTTCATTCTGCTCTTCTTGAGATAGAATTTCACCTCGTTCTTTTTTTTTAAATATTTCAAGTTTACGGGCGAGTGTCGGGTCAACTTTTTCATTTTTTACTATTGCGACAGTCTCTTTTTTAGTCGCTAATGTTCTCTCTCGAGCCGTACTTGTAGCCGTTTGATTTTTTATCTCAATCACTTCGATTTTTTGCCGCGCAATCGGTTCTGATGGCGTGATTTCTAGTTGCGGGTGCGCAATGCCTAAAAAAGCGCTAATACCCAAGATAGCCGGTAGAAAAATTTTTATTTTTAAAAAGGTGAAAAATGAAGACATTTATGTATAATTGTATACTATAAACCAAGGCGGGATTAGTTTAATGGTAGAATAAGGGATTTCCAATCCTTTGGTGGGAGTTCGATTCTCCCATTCCGCACAGAATATCAGGTAAAGCGCTTAGACAACGCTTTAGCTGTTCTCTTTTCATTGTTTTTGCGGGTTTTAACATGTTCTCGTTACCTGTATGGGGAATAGACTTCTATTTGAAGTGTGATAAAGAAACAGCTTTTAAGTAGTTTAGATAGGCTATAACAAAATTGAAAATATGCTAAAATAAATTTATGGAAATGGAAATTTTTACAATAATAATTATTTTAGCCGCAGTATTAATCATCGCTGTTGATATAATGACCAAAAAAGAAAAAGTGAGAGCATTTTGGGCTTTTTTAACGCCAGTGTATCTTACTATTTTACTTGTTTTAGCTTCTACAGCTTTTGCCTTCGTTAGTGGCGGAGATTGGTGGTGGTTGTTGCCAATGATGTTTTTGTATATTGGAGGTATAGCTATAGTTGTAAATACCATTATTTTGACGACATATTTACATTTTACGAAAAGACTCAGAGATTGTTTGAATCATAAAGAAAAAAGAAGCATTTGGATTACATTTATTAGTATCGTGATTGTCGTTGCCGTTATAGCAATCCCAAACATGATAATTGGCAAAAAAGCGGAAAAAGAAGGGAAGGAATTTTCTCAACATGCAATATGTAATATACAAGAAGAAACGATTAGAAATTGGGAGATGAGTCTTGACGTAGAAATTACCCAAGACAGAGTTGATCGAGCTTATAAATATATTAAGGAAAATTGTAAGTAATGAACTTTATGCACGTTGTGTATGTTGTCGGAGAGAGTATGCCGGAACTCCCTGTTTAACAGAGGTTTAAACATGAGATAGGATTTTACCGAAGAACGAGTGAAAGTGCTCCTAAACCATGTCTCGGTGTCATCTGGACGTATAAATTAGACCAAAGACGTGGTAATTTTAAAGATAAATGGCTCCTTCAGTGCTTGAAAACAGGTTTTAACCTGTTCCCCTAAAGTGCACCAAAATCTGATTTTTTATGAAAAATCCAGAAGTTTTATTAAAAATAGATAAAAAGGCAGATATTAAAAATGCCCTGCTTTTTATTAAATATAACCCAAAAGATAATCTGCGGTTTATTAGATGGTTTTTACCCAAAAAACTTCATCATATTTTAGATAAAAGATATTCCCAAAAAGAAAGAAATAAAATCATTAAAAAATACACAAATGATATTTTTAGCAAAAGAGAAGAAGAAATTAAAGAAGCTACTATTAAGTCTCAAGCAGATTGGAAATTAGTTAAGAAAAGATATTTTAATCTAATAAATAAAATTTTTAAAAAACACCCATGGCCAAAGGGCAAATATACCGGTTTTACAAGCGTTTTTTGTATGTATCCGCGGGACATTAAAGAAAAAACATTTTCTTTCCCCTTTTTTCATGCAACCCCGAGATTTTCAAATATAGTAATTGCCCATGAACTTTTACATTTCATTTTCTTTGACTATATAAAAAACAAATATGGATTACAAGAAAATAGTAAAATCAACAGTAAAAAAAATAACTATGTTTGGCAAATATCAGAAGTTTTTAATTCTGTTATTGAAAATTGGGAGCCATACTACAAAATTTTTAAAATTAAAACACTTAAACAAAAACCGTATACTGGTCGTGAATATTTTTTACAGATGAAAAAACAATGGGAGAAAAAACAAGACATTGATTATTTACTAGACCAATGGTTTATAAAATAGTCTGGGGATTTTTGTATTCTACGGCCTAATTTGTTATGCTTGGTGTATGAAATTTACAGCTATCTATAAAAAGGCGGGTAATTGGTATAGCGCTTGGATTGAAGAAATTCCAGGTGTGAATACACAAGGCAAAACATTAGCCGAAGCAAAAATTAATTTGCGTGAAGCGCTTATTTTAGTGCTTGAAACGAATCGACTCATCAATAAACCTAAGGGTCCAGTTGTGCGTGAAATTGTCACAGTCTAGTTTGTAAAATGAAGCGCCTAAAACTCGTTAATCATTTACTTAAGTCGGGGTGTGTTTTTGTACGAGAGGGATCAAAACATAGCTTGTATTTTAACCCCGCAACAAAAAGATTATCCACTATTCCTCGGCATTCTGAAATTAATAATTTTTTAGCTAGAAAAATTTGCCGTGATTTAGGAGTACAAGAATGTAAGTAAATCAAAAAATCCCCCCGCTTTGCGGGGGGATTTTTTGATTTCTTTCGAGAGAAAATTATTTAACTGCGTCTTTCAGCGCTTTTGCTGCTCTGAATTTCGGGACATTCATCGCTTTTACTTGCACGGCTGCGCCAGTGCGGGGATTTCGCGCAGTGCGAGCCGCGCGCTTTTTTACTGAAAAAATACCAATACCAGCAATTGATACATCATCGCCTTTTTTCATAGTGTTAACAATCGTATCAAACACTGTGTCTACAACTTGCTCTGCCTGCACTTTGGTGCTACCGAGCTTTTCATGTACTGCGTCTACAATTCCTGCTTTGTTCATATTTTTAATCAATAACTTAAATTATTCTTATTTTCGACCCTTATAATTTTTAAAACGAACTGAAGTCCATTATATATTAAGGGTTTTTTAAAGCAACGGCTTTAAAAAATATAGTGGAAAAACTGTGAATAACTAAAATAGGGCGTAAATCCTGCTTAAAAGGCGTTAATTGAAAAAATAAACCTAAAAATACTTGACAGACATAATATTATATTATACAGTGCCAATTAGAAATAGTATTTACAGTGTATTGTTATTTCACAAATTAACTCTGGAGGTTGTTATGGACGAACGAATGATGAAGTTAATGTGGCGTTGGTCACTTGTGTTAACCATCGCAATAGCGATGTTTTGGGCAATTTGGTATGCAATTGCTGGCGATGTGCCGTTTTTCACCGAAATTCGCTTAACACCGGAAATCGTGTGGATTTTGCCGTTTGCCATTGCGCGTCCCTGGCTTGATGTAATCGCCATGCCGGTCTGGGCCGTTATTGCGGCGTTTCTGTTCGGCAATAAAAGTTCTGTTTTTTCTGGCGACTTATACGTCGGTCTGGGCTTCGGTCTGGGCGCCGGTCTGGGCCTTGGTCTGGGCGCCGGTCTGGTCTTCGGTCTGGTCTTCGGTCTTGGCCTTGGTCTGGGCGCC
>CAYIKU010000010.1:0-18230 GCA_964364185.1 uncultured Candidatus Saccharibacteria bacterium | reverse complement strand
CGTACGCTTCAGAAGCGTATTCCGTAAGGATTGAGAGTTCAAGTCTCTCCACGCCCACTATGAGCAGAAACCTTACTTTCTTAGTGTGTAGTTTACAATATAATTTTTGGCTCCAAAAAATTTTTTAGCGAAACGGAGGATTTTTTGATGGTCAAAGTATTTGCAAGAAAAAATGTCAAGATATGCGCTATTAGTTTTATTGGCAAAATGACCGGAAATAAGAGAGGTTTCTATGAGCTGGGTCATAGAGTAGCCAGCCACCCTCTCATCTTTTCCGAAATTAACCACAGTGCATTTGCCGAAACGTTTCATATCAATAAGTTCGCAAAGTTCGTAGACGAATTGTTTTATTTTTTTGGCGTTTCTGATAGTTTTAGGGTTGCAACCATAGAGGTCAACACTGGCCGAGAGTCCCCAATTGCCGTTTTTGTTTATTTTCTTTCTGTTAAGATTACGGTGGTTCATTTTTTTAATTTAAAAATATTTTTAGATAATAGCATAATTTTTTATAAAACAACTATTTTTTAAAGCATGGACTACAAGAATTATTTCAGAGGCAAAAAAATTACCGTGATGGGTTTGGGGCTTTTGGGGCGTGGAGTAGGTGACGCAATTTTTTTAGCAAAGTGCGGAGCAAAACTTATCGTGGCAGATTTGAAGACTAAAGAACAATTAAAAGAATCACTTCTTAAATTAAAAAAATACAACCTGCCTGCGCAAGCAGGAAATATTAAATATGTTTTAGGAAAACACCGTCTGGAGGATTTCAAGAATTGCGACATGGTTCTCAAGGCTGCCGGCGTACCTCTTGATTCACCCTATATTAAAGAAGCGCGCAAAAACAAAATCCCGGTAGAAATGAGCGCGTCGCTTTTCGCCAAACTTTCTGGCGTGCCAATAATCGGTGTGACGGGAACGCGCGGAAAATCTACAGTAGCGTATCTTATATACCACATACTGAAATTAGCCGGTAAAAGAGTTTTTTTGGGCGGTAATATTTTGGGTGTTTCCACTCTCGCATTTTTATCAAAAGCTAATTTGTATAATTGTGCCGTACTTGAACTTGATTCATGGCAACTTCAAGGGTTTGGTGATTCAAAAATTTCTCCGCATATTTCTGTTTTTACTACTTTTTATCCAGATCATATGAATTATTACGGAGAAAAAATGAAACACTATTTTTCTGACAAAGCATTCATATTTTTAAATCAAAAGAAAAATGATATTTTTATTGCAGGCAAACAAGTATTGCCATATATAAAAAAATGGGGAGGTAAGATAAATGGGAAACTTATAACACCGCAATATCTAACAAACGAATGGAAGCTTTCAATTTTAGGAGAGCATAATCGCTATAATGCGACACTAGCGGTGGCTGTAGCGAAAGAGCTTGGTATTAAAGAAGCCACTATAAAGAAAGCACTCAAAAGTTTTAAGGGTGTTCCATATAGACTTGAATTAATTCGTACAATACATGACATTAAATTTTATAACGATACTACTGCAACAACACCAGAAGCCACTTTGGTTGCCCTAAAAACACTTGGAAAAAATAAAAAAGTTATTTTGATAATAGGCGGCGCCGACAAAGGGCTTGATATGAGCGCTCTTGTAAAAAAAATTCCAAAATATTGTAAGGCCGTCATTTTTCTTTCTGGTTCTGGAACAAAAAAATTAGAAAAAATAAAAAATATTAGAGAATATGATAATTTACGCAGTGCGGTTAAAAAAGCATATGAAATTGCAAAAAAGGGAGACATAGTATTATTAAGCCCAGCATTTGCTTCATTCGGGATGTTTAAGAATGAATATGACAGGGGAGAGCAGTTTAACAGGATAGTTAGTAGGTTGTAGTTAGTAGTGAGTAGAAAATGAATACAAAACAAAAAATAATAAAATTTTTGGCTCCCATCTTTTTTTCAATATTTCGTTTTTATTGGTGGCTTTTTCGTCCGGTAGAATATGGTGTTAAAGTTATAGTTCAAAAAGATAATCAAATTCTTGCTATAAGAAATAGTTACGGGTGGAAAAGATGGACATTCCCAGGTGGTAAAATAAATAAAGGTGAAAATCCGATAGATGCCGCTAAAAGAGAGGTTAACGAAGAAACAGGGATTAACGTATCATCTTTAATTAAAATAGGCGAATTTGAATCACGCGCAGAATACAAACAGGACAATATTTTTGTTTTTATTGCAGAAACTGACACAAAAGATTTTAAAATTGATCCATTTGAAATTGAAGAAGCGAGATGGTTCCAGGAAAATAATTTGCCAGAATTTGGTCCCATTGCAAGAAAAATTATTGACATATATGAACAACATAAATCTGGAAAAAATTAAGCACGTTCACTTTATCGGCATTGGTGGTATTGGCGTTTCGGCTGTGGCGAGAATGATGCTTGAGAAAGGGAAAAAAGTGACCGGTTCTGATGCTTCAGAATCGCGGATTACGGGAGAACTGTTGAAAATTGGAGCGGAAGTTTTTATTGGTCACCACACAGAAAATATTTCATCAGATATTGATTTAGCCATTTATTCAATTGCCGTTTCTCCGGAAAATCCAGAAATGATTGAAGCTAAGCGGCGCGGAATAGAAATTATTTCCTATCCTGAATTTTTGGGCGTTATTTCAAAAAATTATTTTACCATCGCGGTTGCCGGTACCCACGGTAAAACGACAACTACGGCTATGGTTGCAAAAACACTTATTGATAATAACAACGACCCAACCGTTATTGTCGGTTCGCTTTTAAGTAGTGGCGGAAGTAATTTTGTGTCGGGAAATAGCAAGTATTTTGTCGTTGAAGCTTGCGAATATCGCAGATCATTTCTTAATATAAACCCGCGTATTTTAATTATTACCAACATAGACAACGATCACCTTGATTATTACAAAGATACTAACGACATTATTTCTGCTTTCCATGAATTTGCTGGCAATGTTTCAGAAGGTGGGTGTATTATCGCCGACCTGAATGATAAAAACATAACCAAAGCATTAGAGGGGATAAAAACAAAAATTATAGATTTTTCCAAACCCAAATATGAAACCTTGAAGTTGAATTTGAAAGTTCCCGGTGAGCACAACAGAAAAAATGCGCGGGCAGTGTTGGTGCTTGTGGATGTTTTAGGTTTTGACACCGATAAAGCGGTAAAATCTTTGGAAAATTTTTCTGGAACTTGGCGGAGGTTTGAATATAA
Source organism: uncultured Candidatus Saccharibacteria bacterium (assembly GCA_964364185.1). GTDB lineage: Bacteria > Patescibacteriota > Minisyncoccia > Phycocordibacterales > VMEP01 > JAUYLU01. The sequence goes on along the minus strand of CAYIKU010000010.1, from coordinate 15,027 downwards.
AGGTAAAACTGAAAATGGCGCAATTATTTACGATGATTATGCCCATCATCCAACAGAGATTAAAGCGACAATTTTAGGTGCGCGAGAAAAATTTCCCGACAAAAAATTAACTATTATTTTTCAACCGCACCTTTATTCGCGCACAAAACTTTTATTTAACGATTTCATTTCCGTTCTTAGTTTAGCGGACCGTGTTATTGTTACCGATATTTACGCGGCTCGAGAACCAAACGATAATAGTATTACCGGGAAAATGCTGTCTGATGCAGTGAAAGTTAAAAATAAAAATACTTTATACATTTCTGATTTTAATGAAATTGCTAGTTACCTCAATAAAAATTCTAACAACGAGGATGTGTTAATTACTATGGGCGCGGGGGATGTTTATAAGGTTTGCGGAGCGCTTGTTAAAGTAGAATAAATAATATCTAAATTCGTTGCTAGCTAAGGGTGATTTTGCTATAGTGCGGTATATTTTGCGAGTGTAGTTCAGTGGTAGAACGCCATACTGATAATATGGAGGCCGAAGGTCCGATTCCTTCCACTCGCACCAATTAGTTAGTACAATATAAATACTATGAATACATTATTTTCAAAAAAGGAGTTGTTGCGATTTGGATGGGATAAGACTAAAGAACATTTTTGGTTTTTGTTTGGGATGTTGGTTTTGATTCTTTTGGTTACGGGTGCAAGCAATATCAATATGGTTGTTACAATTATCGTGGCGATATTTGTAAGTATCAGCGTAATTACCGCCTCGCTCACTATTGCCGACGGGGGAACACCGAGTTTTAAAGGGCTCTTTTCAAAATACGGTAATTACAAGATTTTCATAAATTATATTCTTGCTTCAATCGCCTCAGGGATTATTGTTATTGTCGGGCTCATTCTTCTTGTGATTCCCGGGATTTATTTAGCAATCCGCCTTCAATTCTATAAATTTCTGATTGTGGATAAAGGAGATATCGGTCCAATTATGGCGCTTAAAGAAAGCTGGCGGATGACCAATAATCACACATGGAATCTTTTTCTTTTATTAATTCTTGTCGCGTTACTTAATATTTTGGGCGCAGTTCTTCTCGGCATCGGACTTTTTGTGACCATACCAATTTCAATTATTGCTTACACGTTGCTTTATAGAAAACTTTTGACGGGGCTGAGTCTTACCGCCAAACCAAAAGCGTAACATGTCTACGCTTTTTGTAGTAGGAACTCCAATCGGGAACCTTGAAGATACTTCACTCCATGTGCTTTTTCTTTTTACCTAAGTTCATTCTAACATTCTCAAGAATGTTAGAATGAAACACAGTTTTGTGGTAGTATAATTAATATGAATTTTCATAAACTTGAACGGGCGGTAAAGGGGTTTGCAAATCACCGTCGAATTGAAATTATGGATTTATTAAAACGGTATCCAGAATTATCTGTTGATGATATTTCGTCAGAACTCAAAATAAATTTTAAAACGGCATCGGACCATATCCGCCGTTTGGCGATCGCCGGGTTGGTGCTGAAACGTTCTGACGGTAAAAGTATTCGCCATAAACTAACATCCCGTGCTGATAACATTCTGAAGTTCTTGAGAATGTTAGAATGAAACCATGGCTACACTTTATGTTATAGGAACCCCCATTGGGAATCTAGAAGATATAACACTGCGCGCACTTCGGATTTTAAAGGAAGTGGATTTGGTATTATGCGAGGATACGCGTGTGACACAAAAACTTCTTAAACATTATGGAATCGTTAATAAACAACTTTCAACTTACAATGAACAAAAAAGCGGGGCAAAAGTCGAAAAAATCATAGGGTGGTTGGAAGATGGGAAAAACTTAGCGCTTGTTTCCGATGCGGGGACACCGACCATTTCTGACCCAGGGGCGCGTTTAGTGTCGCGGGTGCACGAGGAACTTAAGGTTGGACCTCTGGGGAATTCAAGGTCCGACCTTGGAATTAAAATAGAATCCGTTCCCGGGCCGTCGGCGCTAACCGCCGCGCTTTCTATTGCGGGAGTACCAGCGTCAGAATTTGCTTTTTTAGGATTTCTTCCGCATAAGAAAGGGAGAGAAACTCTTTTTAAAGAAATCGCCTTAACAAAAAGAACCGTGGTTTTTTACGAATCTCCGCACCGCATTCTCAAAACTCTCGCGTCTTTGGAAAAACATACCCCCGCACGTCAGATTCGCATAGTTAAGGAACTTACTAAAATCCACGAAGAGGTAATATTAGGAACCCCGGAAGAAATTCTTTCTTTTTTTGAAAAACATAAAGATAAGGCGAGGGGGGAGTTTGTTATCATCGTTTCTCCGAAAAAGTAGTATTTTTGCTATATTCAGCCGCCAAAATTTTTTAGAAAAGATAAAAATTACACGGTCTTTTGTTTGGCCTGAATAGATGTTAAAATGATTAAAATTTATTAGTAAAAAATTTAGGAGGCTAAATGTCAAAACGAAAAACTATTCTCTGGCTCGGTCTTTTGGTGGCGATACTCCCATTTCTTGGGTTTCCTTCAGCTTGGAAACCAGTAATTTATTTCATTTCCGGTTTACTCATTGCGGTCAATTCATATCAATTAAGCAAGCATAAAATGATGCGTTCCCGCCGTGCCGAACGGAAACATCGGGAAAATATTGCCATGCCGGTCGGGGAAAATTCATCTGTTGTATCTGAAAACACAAAAATGTTTCAAGCGCCCGATATTGTTTCGCCAGCGAATTCAATAACACAAGATTCCACCAATAATCCATCGATTGGCGTATGATCCCGTTAGAGACCGCTGACGGCAAATTATATAATATGGATATTATGAAAAAAGATCAAATCGGAATTTCCAGCGATAATGTTAGCGGTTTACGGATGGCCACAACTCATTCGAGCTTATCGAGTCTGACGACTCTTTAGGGTCGAAATGACCCGATGCCCTCAGAGCCGAATGGTCTGCTCCGTTAGAAGCAGACCGCCTTGCTCTGCGCTAACAGCTAACATAAGTATTTAAAGGTTGATATCTATGCTAAATAACAATAATAAGGGTATGCCCAGTGGCGGTCGTAGCACTCGTTTGGCGAGGGCGGCTTCTAACAGGGCCTGCCTCTAACAGGATGATTAATTTTTTTCGTGCCAAACTTTTCGTCTTGGGCGGATTTTTAGTTTTTGTGCCAGTAGTTTATTTCGGATATCCGTATTTTTATCAAGCATCTTATGAAAGTTCTCCAGTTCAAACTATCGCCACTTCTACTACGACCTTAAAAGAAAAGAAAAAAATATTTGTTGCCTCGCATATAAAAACACCGGAGCCGGTCAAGGCAATCTACATGACGGCTTGCGTGGCCGGTACCCCAACATTTCGCGAGAAGCTTGTAAAGATTGCCCAAGAAACAGAAATAAATTCAATCGTTATAGACATTAAAGATTATAGCGGGACTATTTCATTTGAACCGGAAAATTCAGTACTCAAAGAAAACGAAGGGAAGGGCTGTCGTGTAAAAGATATGCGCGAGTTTATAGATATACTCCATAAAAACGGGATTTATGTTATCGGACGCATTACCGTTTTTCAAGACCCGTATTACACAAAGAAGCACCCCGATCTTGCTGTCCAAAGTTTAAAAGGAGGGGTGTGGAAAGATTATAAAGGACTTTCTTTCATTGATGTCGGCGCGCGTGAATATTGGGATTACATAATAACGCTAAGCAAAGATTCATATGAGGCAGGTTTTGATGAGCTAAATTTTGATTACATTCGTTTCCCGTCTGACGGAAATATGAAGGATGTTGTTTATGCTTGGAGTGGCACGACAACTAAAGCAGTTGTGCTTAAAAATTTCTTTTCATATCTTCACGAAAAATTATCTAATACTGGAATAGTGCTTTCCGCTGATTTATTCGGGATGACAACGACTAATACCGACGATTTAAATATCGGGCAAGTACTTGAAAATACATTGCCTTATTTTGATTTTGTTGCGCCAATGGTTTACCCATCGCATTACCCGCCCCATTTCAACGGGTGGTTGAATCCTAACCAACATGTTTATGAAGTAGTGAATTTTTCAATGGCACGTGCCGTAGAGAGGGCGAAAACGGCTAGCACGAGCCCATTAAAACTTCGCCCCTGGCTTCAGGATTTTGATTATGGCGGTAATTATGGTGAGACGGAAGTACGCGCGCAAATGAAGGCTACATATGACGCCGGGCTGACTTCGTGGATGTTGTGGGATCCTGCAAATAAATATACGCGCGCTGCTCTTGACCCACAATAATTAACTTAAAAAGAAAATGTCAAAAAAAGAAATTTTAAAACGCTTACATCAAATCGGTGTGATTAATAAGGAACCAGTTAAGTTGAGATCCGGGCAGATATCCGAATTTTATTGCGATATAAAAAAAGCCTACGGTTACTCGGACATTTTGAATGCTATTGCGGATGAGGTTGGCAAAGAATTAAACAATACCGTGACTTGTGTGGCGGCTTCGGGATACGGAGGGTTACCTCTCGCGGCCGTGGTCGCTTCACGACACGATAAAAATCTTATCGCCATAAGAAATATTGAAAAGAAACACGGGAAGGGAGGATATGTTGACGGATATTCTCCGACAAAAAATGATATCGTCGCTATTGTTGATGACGTATTAACTACTGGGAGTAGTATTCGAGAGACATTTTCTATTTTAAGTAAAACGGGGGCAAAAATTAATTCTGCTATCGTTGTTGTAAAACGTGGAGAGGGAAAAATTCCTATTCCTTGCCGGCACATATTTTCAATAGAGGAAATTCTCAAAGCCAAAACATAAACTCTCTCACTCGGAGAAAATCAAAGTGGACTTCATTTTCTTCCCGTTGCCAGTTATACTTTACTCTAAACAGCAACTTACTATGGCAAGCAAAAACGATATAACCTATTTCGCCGAAGCCGATTTCCGCAATACCAAGACCCGCTTCGGCATTAAACGCGGAGACCGCCCGCGCCATATGTATGTTATTGGGAAGACCGGCATGGGCAAATCAACGCTTCTTGAAAATATGGCCATTCAGGATATTCAGAATGGAGAGGGGCTTGTTGTTATGGACCCGCACGGAGCGCTTGCTGAAAAACTTCTCGATTATGTACCAGAACATCGCATTAAGGATGTAATATATTTTGCGCCGTTTGATACCGCCAACCCGATTGCGTTTAACGTCATGGAGGATGTTGGACAAGACAAGCGCCACTTGGTAGCAAGCGGGCTTATGTTGGCATTCAAAAAGATTTGGGTTGATGCTTGGTCGGCGCGCATGGAATACATTTTAAGTAATACCATTCTCGCTCTTTTGGAATACCCCGAAGCGACATTGCTTGGGGTCAATAGAATGCTTTCCGATAAAGAGTATAGAAAAAAAGTAGTGGAGAATATTTCCGATGCTTCAGTAAAATCTTTTTGGGTAGATGAATTTGCGAAATACACTGAAAGATTTGCAGCAGAAGCGACGCCTGCCATACAGAATAAAGTCGGCCAATTTACCTCCAACCCCATAATAAGAAATATCATAGGTCAACCGCATTCGTCTTTTGATGTTAGAAAGCTCATGGACGAAAAAAAGATTCTGATTGTCAATCTCTCCAAAGGGCAACTTGGCGAACAAAACGCGAATCTTCTCGGCTCTATGCTTATTACAAAAATTTATCTCGGGGCCATGTCTCGAGCCGACCTTTCTGCCCCAGAGCTCGATAAACTTCCGGATTTTTACCTCTATATTGACGAATTCCAATCGTTTGCCAACGAATCGTTTGCCGATATTTTGTCGGAGGCGCGTAAATATAAATTAAATTTAACCATTGCCCATCAATATGTTGAACAAATGCCAGAAGAAGTGCAAGCGGCTGTTTTTGGCAATGTTGGCACAACCATTGCTTTCAGAGTTGGCCCGCTTGACGCGGAGCTTTTGGAGAAAGTTTTTTCTCCGACTTTCCTTATAGAGGACTTGATAAATCTTGGGTTTGCCCAAATTTATTTGTCGCTCATGGTTGACGGAGTTGGCTCAAAGCCTTTTTCTGCGCAAACTCTGCCGCCGATTAAAGCTCCGGATAAATCTTTTAAAAAAGAAATTATTACTAATACCAGCGCGGTTTATACTCATCCGCGTGAGAAAGTAGAAGAAGAAATAAATAAATGGTATAAATCGATGGAAATAATAAAAGTCCCTAAGTTGGCTCAAACGGCAATAACTGTAGAAAATAAAACAGAAAGCAAGTCGGAATATTTTGAAAAAAGAAATCCACCACCTTCGGCAAATCAATCGATTAAATCTAGGGAGTATAAAGATACGACGCCGAAAAATTACCATAGAGAAACACCAAGAGAAACGTATAGACAAGATTTTAAAAACCCTCCGAGTTCAAATCCGACACCCAATACACCACAATCAACCGTGACGGACGAGGTTCCAAATAGCAGAGTAAATAAAGAAACTGTTCCGCTTGGTTATCTAGCGCACGGTAAAAATAAAGAGCCGTCAGTCGAGAATAAATTTGCCCTTAAAGAAGCGCTTTTAAAAGCTATGGCAGGTCGTAAAGAAGAAATACCTGCGTCGAAAATCCCGAGTCCTTCGGGAATACTCAGGATCTTCGATACCCCCGAGGGACCAAAAACGCCTTCGCCGTCCGTACCACCGCCTACTACAGAAACGCGCAAGGAAATTCCAGAAGAAGTTTTGAGAAAAGTTTTGGAATAAAAATGAAATCACTTATTACAAAAGTAATAGTATTTTTTATAGTACTTTTTTTATTCGTACCGCTTGTACAAGCTTCGGTCTATATAAACGAAATAATGTATAACCCCAAGGGGAGCAATAGTACCCATTCACCGTGGGTTGAAATTCTTAATACCAGTTCTGAAAATGTTGATTTATCTGGTTGGAAATTTGATGATGGAGATGTTTCTAAACATGTTTTAAATGTACCACCTAAAAATGGAGGACAGGGGTCTCTGGTTGTGCCAGCAGGTGGATATATTATTTTTGCAGATAATGCAACAAATTTTCTTGCTGATTATCCAAGTTTTTCTGGTTCTGTAATAGATACAATTGTAAGTCCGTTAGTTAGCGGTGGAACTGTTGCTCTGCTTGATGCAAACAATTCTGTTGTTGATTCCGTTACATTTTCAAAAGATTTAGGTGCTTATGATGACGGCAACTCTCTTCAGAAGGTGGACGGAAATTTTATAACCGCATTGCCGACCCCTGGCGCAGGGACTCTAGAAAATAACCAAAACAGCAGTACTAATACAAATACAACGAGTACTTCAACCGAAACATCTTCGACTGCAAACGCCAATAATTATTCGTGGCCGGTGGAACCGCAGATATTTGCTAATGCTGGGCCGGATAGAGTCACAGTAGTCGGTGCGGATGTAATTTTTGAAGGAAAAGCTTTGGGTTTGGAAAAGAAACCTCTTGAGGGCGCCAGATATGTATGGAATTTTGGCGACGGTTCCACAAAAGAAGGGCAATCGGTGGCGCATGTATATAAGTACCCCGGCGAGTACACAGCGGTGCTTGAAGTTGCTTCCGGATATTTTTCCGGGTCAGACCGCGCCAAAGTTATAGCCGAGGAATCAAAAATTTTTATTTCTTCGCTCGGGAACGCCATCAATAATTATATTGAACTTACCAACGGCTCAAATTACGAGATAGACATGTCTTTTTGGATAATTAAATCCGGGTCAGTTACATTTTATTTGCCGGCTCGTACATATATAGGTGGTAATAAAAAATTAATTATTCCAGCCGAGTCAAGCGGAATAATTAAAGCATTGCCTAATGACACAGAACTTCTGTACCCAAATAGCGCGTTAGCTAATCGCTTTAGTACATATATAGACAAAAATGGTAATAAAATTATAACGGGCGCGAATACAGTCAATGTTCAAAGTAACAAAAGCTCGTCAATAGCAGTTTTAAATAATGATGAGGCAAGTAATAAGCAAGAAAATCCTTCTTATAACAATACGGCTACCGCATTACTCTCGGATGATAATAGCGGGACAGACGGTATTTTACCCAAAAATTATTTATGGCTTGTAGGGGTACTTGGGATAATAGCAATATCTTTTATTGGCGTTTCTTTTGTTTCTAAAAATGGACTGTCAAAAAATAATGGCAAAAAATTAAACGCCAAAGATTTTAAAATTATTGAAGAAAAAGAATAGTTGCTTGTACGGTTTTAATAAGGTAAATTTTAAACACCTTAATGAAAGAAAAAAAGACAATTCTCGTTACCGGTGGCGCTGGCTTTATTGGTTCACATCTTTGTGAACGGCTTATTAGAGATGGGCACAAGGTCATTTCTCTTGATAATTATTTCACTGGAAGCAAAGAAAACCACGTTCCCGGGGTTGAATACAGAGAGGGGCACACAAAAGATATTGAAAAACACATCAAAGAAAATATTGATTTGATATACCACTTAGGAGAATATTCTAGAGTTGCTAAAAGTCTTGAGGAACCAGATTTAGTTTGGGATTTAAATATAGCCGGAACTTTCGGAGTGCTTGAATTTTGGAGAAAACAGAAATGTAAATTGGTTTACGCTGGGTCATCTACAAAAATGACAGGTCCAAGAGAAAAAGACGGAGTTCTTGGAAAAGATTTAGCGCCTTACACATGGGGGAAAGCGGCGAATACTGAACTCGTATCAAATTATGGGCGTTGGTATGAACTTCCTTACGCAATAACCTATTTTTATAATGTTTACGGACCAGGGGAGCGCTCCGGCGTTGATTCGTACGGAACTGTCATAGAAACTTTCAGAGATAGAACTTCAAAAGGATTATTCCTCGAAGTTCGTTCGCCTGGCACTCAACGCAGGAACTTTACGCACATAGAGGACACGATTTCTGGAATAATTTTAGTAGGAGAAAAAGGGAAAGGGGATGAATATGGAATAGGGGCAAAGGAAAGTTTCTCTCTACTTGAAGTTGCCAAAATGTTTGGAGAAAAAATAGAAATGCTTCCTCCGACAAAAACAACCCGCTCTGAATCATCATCAATCGATATTTCAAAAATAGAATCGCTAGGGTGGAAGCAAAAAAGGAATCTTACAGAATATATAAAATCAGTTAAAAAATGAAAAAAGTCCTTATATTTTCCTTGGCGTATTATCCAAATTTCGTAAGTGGAGCAGAAGCCGCCATTAAAGAAATTACTGACCGTATTGACCAGAAGGACATTGAGTTTTATATGGTTACTTTACTTTTTGATAAAGCTCAAAAAAAAGAAGAGTTAATGGGGAATGTTCATGTGCATAGAGTCGGATTTGGCGGAGCGTATATTTCAAAAATTCTTTTTATTCCACTGGCTGCGCTCAAGGCGCGAGTCCTTGATAAAAAATATAAATTTAATGCTATTTGGGCAATGATGACATATATGCTTTTGCCGACAGTCATTTCCCGTTTATTTGGTATTCGCGCCCCACATATACTTACGCTTCAAGACGGCGACCCATATGAAAAGGTTTTCAACAGATGGTTTATTTTGCCAATCGTTCCGGTTCTTGATTATGGTTTTCGTACAGCATCCATGGTGCAGGCAATATCGGTTTTTTTGGCAAAGTGGCCACAAAAACGCGGATATAAAGGGCCAATCGAGCTTATTTATAACGGAGCGAACCCGCGAGATATTAAAGATGCAGTATCAGCAGAAGAAGTGGAAGAGATGAAGAAAAAACTTGGTAAAAAACCAGGGGATATTTTTTTAGTAAACACATCGCGATTGGTCCATCAAAAAGCTTTTGATGATATTATTCGCGCGCTCGTAAAACTTCCTAAAAATATTAAACTTCTTGCGGTTGGAACCGGTTCGGATGAAAAAATATTAAAAAAACTCGCAGAAGATCTTAGTGTTTCCGATAGAGTTATATTTACGGGGCATGTAGATAGGGGGGTCGTGACTTTATACAGACGCGCCTCTGATATTTTTGTGGCACCTAGCCGTTCCGAAGGGCTTGGCAACGCTTTTATTTCCGCTTTGGCGTCTCGTTTACCACTTATTGCTACGCAAGTCGGCGGAATGGCCGATTATGTTTTTGACGAGAAACATAATCCTGGGAAACAACCGACAGCTTGGGTGATAGACCCCGATTCACCGGACCAAATTTCCGAAAAAGTAAAAGAGATCATTGCAAATCCCGAGAAAGCAAAACAGATTTCAACTTTTGCACGAAAAATGGTGGAAGAAAAATACGACTGGGACAATATTGCCAGAGACATGCACAAAAAAGTTTTTAACAGAATCACTAGTTGATATGGAAAGACCGCAAGAAAATCTAGAAAATAAGTTCCCGGAGAAAATAAGAATCTCTGTTAGTAATTTGCTTAAGGCTTTGCGTGTTGAGGAAACAGGAGAAATTTATTTTATTGCTATGCGCGGGAAGCCGATAAAAATAGAAGGAGTTGAAAAACCAAGATATCAAGCACTGGGAGGCGGGGCAAAGGTTACAAGAGAGGGAAGGGAAAAAATAGAAAAAGAATTTGGCGCTTCTTTCGGGATTTCCGGTCGTCCCTCAGAGGAGAACGACGATGCGCGTTTCTTCGTACCTTTGCCGGAAAACTTAAGAAGCAACGACAAAGAAAGCGAGGCAGAGAGAAACAAATTTATATCTGAAGTCCTTTCTGAATTTTCTGAAGGGAATAAAGAATTATTTGAATTAGATATAACAAGAGAACTCAAAGAAGATTTAGTCTCTTCGGAGGTGATTTCCGAAAAGGATTTTGATTCTATTTCTACAAATTACACAGGTACAATAAGCCCCATTCTTTGGAAGGAAGCGACCAGCGAAAGGATGTCTAGTGAAATACCTTCATACCGCCTTTTCCATTTGCACGATGCAGTTATTCCTAGCCGAGTTTTTGAAAAAATCAGAAATTCTCCAGAGATTAGAGTTCTTTCGAAATCAGACATTGATGCCGTAAAATTAGCCACACAGGAAGGGAAGCCGACTGCCATAACCGACGACGGAGGAGTTATTGTTGAAAACATTTTTCCTGATTATCATGGCTAAAAATAGAAAATTGATAGAGAAAGCCACGATGGTTGCTTTAAATGCTCATTCGGGGCAAAAAAGAAAAGATGACAATTCGCCGTACATAGCTCACCCTTTTATGGTTGCCATTAAGCTCGCTCAAAACGGATTTTCAGAAGAAATAATCGCGGCCGCACTGGTTCATGATGTATTGGAAGACACGAATGTTTCCGAAAATGATTTACGAAAAGAGCTGGGTGAGACCATTCTAAACGTGGTTAAAACCCTTTCTGAGGATAAGTCCCTGCCGTGGGAGGAAAGAAAAAAGAAATATATCGAATCAGTCAGAAACGGTTCGGAGGGAGCGAAGGCGGTTTCTATTTCCGACAAAATACACAATGCCGAAGGAGTTCTGGCCGCCTACGAGTTGGAAGGACCCAAAATTTGGAAATATTTTAATCGGGGGAGGGACTCAAAAATATGGTTTGAAAAAGAATGTTTGAAAATGTTCAAAGAAACATGGGATAACCCCCTTGTTTCGGAATACGAGGCGCTCGTTGTCAAAATGGGAAAATTGGAAGGCTGATTTTAATGTAGGCCAACCTGCCTCTTTTTTTCGTCATCACTTCTTAAGGAATCTCTTACTTTTTTGTAATCTTCGATAAATGATTCCGGCAGGGAGCTTCCCGAGAGAATGCATTCAAGCATTTTTGTCCATAATTCAATTCTTTTTTTATTCAATTCAAAAAGGTCCCCATAACTTTTATTAAGAGTATTTGTGTAATACCAAATTATTTCTCCTAGACGGTATATACGCATAAGTCGGAGAGACAAAAATTCTTCCTTAGTTCGATTATCAGCCACATATTTAACAAGAGCTTTTTCAAGTGGGGGATTGTAAAGCGCCATAAGATTGCAGAATCTTGCCCATCCTTCGTACTTATTTCCAAAACGGAGTGAAGAATGGTCCAATAAGTAAATATCTTTTCCGACAATTCTTATATTATGAGGGACAAAATCAGTATGAGCTAGAAACCTGGAATATTGTTCTATAAATTTTTTCCCCTCATTAAGCTCATTATCCGCCTTATCAAGTAATACTTTTATGTTTTGATTTGTATTTTTGTCAGCCAATATATTTTTTTTAAAATTCGCAAAAGATTTCAGGTATTTTTCAGCATCAATACTGCCAAAAGTGTTTTTTATTAATCTTATATGGCTATATGCCGTGGCATGCGCACTCTCCTGTGCCTCGAATGCTTTAAGCGCCAGATTAAATTGTTCTTTAATGGTGTGTTCAAGAAAAGTCTTATTTTGTTCTATGAATTCCTGTATAGATATGACGTAGCCGTCTTTTTTGATGAAAAGTATTTCTGGGGGAGAAAGAAATGTTTTGTAGGCAAAATTAATTTTTTGGAGAACTTCCCTGCAAACCCTCTCATGCTCAAGTTCCGTTTTCCCACTTTCATCACTTGTTGCTTTTATAACAACGCGCTTCCCGTCGCTTTTTCTTTTACCCAGGAGAATAAGTTTTTTTCCGCTTGTTGTTGTCACAGCTTGCATCAAATAACGTTCTCCGCCTATATGGGGTTGTTCCTTTTCTATTTCAAATCCAAGTTTATCGAGGATCGGCAAAAGAGCCGAAAGTTCTCGTTCTTTATATTCTTCCCATTCCTTTTTATATTTTTCTTCCATTTTTAAATATTTTTTCCAATGAATTTATGTGTTCAGTCCACGAAGACTCGTATTTATCCCATTCATTTTTATTTTTTGGTTCAAAAGGATAAATTATAGGTTTTTTTATTGGAAAATTTTTAACAATTGACACTGATTTTTTTAAAGCTAAATTTTCTATGAATCCAAGAATACCACCTCGTGATGCTCGCTCATGAGCCATAATATCCGAAATAGAAAAGACGATAGGTATTCCTGTAAATATTGAGACGATAATTATGGGAAGTTCCACGGAAGCCCCGTTTTGGGAATATATTATGTCCACCCCGCGAGATATTTGCCAAAGAGATAATGTATATGCGACAAGACGAATAAAAATCGGGCGGTTCTTGTTTATCGTATAAATTTTTACACCGTTAACTTTTTCAGGAATGTGCCCGTAGGCAACAATAATAACCTCGTGTTTACCCGAGAGGTGTTTTGCCAATTCTTTAACATAAGAAGCAGTTCCAGATATTTCTGGCGGGTAGAGCGGGGTAGCTATAATAATTTTCATGGTAATGTTTAATTATAACGAGTTTTTTCCTTTTATGTTTAATTTAAACCTTTCTGGCGCAATAAGAGTTATACTTGTTATTGGACGCCTAAAGCGTCTATTTATTTATATTTATGAAAATCACAATAGCTACCGGAATATACCCTCCGGACATAGGCGGGCCTGCTACATATTCAAAGACGCTATTTGACGAGTTACCAAAACGCGGGATTGAGACGGAAGTTGTTTCTTTTGGCGAAGTCAGGCATTTACCCAAAGGGATAAGCCATATTTCCTATTTCTTTAAATTACTCCGACGTGTTTCAAATTCCGATTTGATATTCGCCCAAGACCCGGTTTCCGTGGGGCTACCAGCTCTTCTTGTCGCCGTTTTTCTTCGCAAGAAATTTATTCTTAAAATAGTTGGGGATTATGCTTGGGAGCAGGGAACTACACGATATTTCGTAACTACCCCACTGGATGATTTTTCAAAAGAACACAGAGGATATCCTTTTTTTATAAGATTTCTCAAATTGATTCAAGCTCTTGTCGCACGAGGGGCAGACAGGATTATTGTTCCATCTAAATATTTAAAAAAAATTGTTTCCAATTGGGGAGTGTCAAAGGAAAAAATTTTTGTGGTATATAATTCTTTTGACCATAATGACAAAATTTTCAAAGAATCCGCTCCGTCGCCAGCCGATGAAAAAATAATAGTAAGCGTCGGCAGACTTGTTCCATGGAAAGGATTTATTACGCTCATATCTATCATTCCTAGGTTAATAAAACATTTTCCCGGAATTAAGCTTATAATTGCGGGGGATGGGCCCGAAAGAAGAAATATTGAAAACGCCGTGAGAAATATCGGCCTTGAATCAAATATATTTCTTACGGGGGGGCTATCAAAAGAAAAACTTTTTAAATATATAAAAAGCGCAGATGTCTTTGTTTTGAACACCTCATACGAAGGTTTTTCCCATCAACTGCTTGAAGTTATGGCATTGGGCACTCCAATAATTACCACAACAGCCGGCGGTAATTCTGAAATAATAAAAAACGAAGAAAATGGTATTTTAGTAGCGCCCGATGACCGCGGCGCGCTTCAAAAAGCAATCGAAAGAATTTTAGTAGACGAAGAATTGGCGAAAAAATTTTCAATTGCTGGCAAGAAAACAGTTTCCTTTTTTACGATTGAAAGGATGATAAATGAAACAATAAAAGTTTTATCTATATAATGAAAATACTAATGATATCAGGCGATAGGAATTCATTTTTGGCTGGCTCGTCTATTCAATCCCGTTTTTCCGATTACGGAAAGATTTGCAAAGAGCTCCACATTATAGTTTTCACTGGGCGCGGATATAATAATCTAACTCTTTCTGGCAATGTTTTTCTTTACCCCACAAACTCTTTTTCAAGGTGGCTTTACATAATTGACGCGGTATTTTTGGCAAAAAAAATTCCGCAACTGGATTTGGTAACAACCCAAGATCCTTTTGAATCAGGTCTTGCGGGATGGATAGTTTCAATGGTTTCCGGCGCAAAACTCCATTTTCAGATACATACAGATTTTCTTAGCCCCTATTTCACTAAAGGAAATTTTTTAAATAGAATACGAATTGTTTTGGCGCGATTTCTTCTTCCGCGCGCCGATGGTATTCGGGTAGTGTCAGAGCGTATTAAAAATTCTCTAAAAACTAAAAAATATAAACTAAAAACTATCCCCGTAGTTCTTCCTATTTTTACCGATGCCAAAAAGATAATGGAAACGATTCCCAAATTTGATATTCATAAAAAATACCCCCAGTTTGATTTTATAATTCT